>JAXDOO010000063.1:0-6120 GCA_034668865.1 Alphaproteobacteria bacterium | reverse complement strand
CGATGAAACAGTCACGCCGGACAGGATGACCAAGGAGGCCGCCGCAGCAAGATAAGAAACTTTGGCTCTGGACAACATGGATCAACCCTTTGCTCAGTGACGCCCCACACAACAAGAATCCGGCCGGGTCTCGGTTCCAGAAAACCGGAAATAATTATTTGAATTCCGATACTTACTGAATTTTTGTTCATAATAAGCGGGCGCTCGCTGGGGTCATTAAAGCTGTGTTGCCGCGCTCGACGAGAGCGTCATATCGGCACCTCAACAACAAAAAGGACGAGCCCGGAACATGGTATCGGTGCCGGCGGCTATGCCTCGCCGGAGCACCTACATGAATTGCTTCGCCGCGCGATCGAGCGCGGCTTCACGGATTTTGATTTCACGATCGGCGACGAGCCTTACAAGCTCGATTGGGCAGATCGCCAACTTGTGCTCGACGATCACCTGTCTGCCTGCACGGCGCGCGGCTGACTGGTCGTCTCAGCGAGTATCTTTCTGCGCGAGGCTAAGCGCGTCATTAAAATCACCCCGGTGTTGGGGCACTTGGCCGTAAAGGTCTGGGCCTTTGCCCGACGCCTGGCGTGGATGCCGAAAGCTCCAGCGGAATAGCCGCACCCTCACACCTCCTCAGGAACAATGGTCGGCATGGCGGGTTGCTCTACGGCACACCGGAGAGGATAACGCCATGACCATGAGAGACCCTGATATGAGAGACCCGGGTATGAGAGACCCGGAAATGGGAACCCGCACGACCGTAGGTGATCGCCGCTCCGGCTCGAATGTGGGCTGGATAGCGGGCGCCCTGGTTGTACTCCTTCTGCTCGGCGCGCTTGCCTTCACCTGGAATCGGGATGGAGATACCACGGCAGGCACCAATGCCACGGCGCCGGCTTCGACGACCGGCTCGGCCCCCACCACCGGCTCAGGCTCGACAGGTCCGGCATCGAACGTGCCGCAATCGAATCAGCCGGCGCGCTAACACCGGATGCGAGATAAACCCCCGGAACACCTTCCGGGGGTTTTTTTCATGCTATGTCGAGCCTTCCCCGCCGGATCACGGGAGGGGACGTTCGTCGTTTGCCGCCGCCGTTGCCGGCGCGCAAGCCTCTTCAACGGCCGGCGCGGGCGACGGATGAATTGGCCAGCTCATCGAGCCGCTTGGCGAGCTGGTTGAGCTCCCATTCACGCGCCAGGGCCGCGGCTCTGTCCCAGGTCGGCTTTTGTGTGCGCAGGCTCGGCACGGGCGCCTTACGGTCCATGGTCGCGATTGAGCGAAACAGCAGCAACCGTTCGGCCTGCGCCGCGAAGCGGCCGGCCCTGAACAAACCTTCCAGCGAACCGTGCTTGCGCAGGAGCGCCGCGGCGCCGGCGGCGCCCACGCCGGAAGCTCCGGGCAACCGGTCAGAGGGATCACCCCGCAAGGCAATGAAGTCGGGAACCTGTTGGGGATCGACGCCATAGCGGTCGCGCACTTCGGCCGGACCGATACGCGCCATCTCGCCCGCGCGCACGGGGTAGAGAATGGTCGTCTTTTCGGAGGCCAGCTGGAAGGTGTCGCGGTCGCCGCTTGCGGCCAAAGCCATGCCGCCGCGCCGCTCTTCCGCCGCGACCGCGGCGGCGACAAAGTCGTCGGCCTCATAGCCCGCGCCCTTGGAGTTCGCGAAACCGCAGGCGGTGACGAATTTCGGGATTTCATCGAGCTGCTCAATCAGCGCATCATCGAATTCACGGCCGCTCTGATAGGCGGGAAATTTCTCATGGCGATAAGTGGCGACTTCATACGTGTCCCAGGCAACGAGAACCGCGCGTGGCTGCTCCTCGCGATAGAGTCGCAGCAGCATATTGGCGAAGCCGAGAATGGCGCCGGCCGGCTTGCGGCCGCGCCGCAGAATTGTTTTTGGCAGAGCGTGATAAGAACGGTGGGCGAAAGAATCTCCGTCGATCACCAGGAGCGGGCGGCGAGCTTCCTGCCTAGAGGCCGCGCTTCGCTTGCCGGCAGGAGCGGGGCGGTTCCTGGGTACGCTCGTCTTTATAATACGCGCCGCCGAGCGGCCTTTCGGGGCATGCTCCAAAACGACCCAGGCCGGCGCATGGTCGCTGGCGCTATCCTTTCCCCGCACCGCGCGGTCAACGCCGGCGCTCACCAGACGCTTTGCAACCGGCGCGCTTAACAAAAGATGGTCGATACGCAGCCCCGCATCCCGCGGCCAGCGATTGCGCATGTAATCCCAAAAAGTATACATCGGCGTATCAGGGTGCAGCGCACGGATCGCGTCTACCCAGCCTTGTTCGAGAAATTTGCGAAAGAGCGCGCGGGGCTGCGGTTGCACCAGCGCATCTTTGGCGTAGGACTTGGTGGGATAAATATCGCGGTCGGTCGGAACGACATTGTAATCACCCGCCAGCACAACTGGCACGCCGGTGGCATAGAGATCAGTGGCATGCGCCACAAGCCGTTTCAACCAAGCGAGCTTGTAGTTGAATTTCGGCCCCGGCTGCGGATTGCCGTTTGGCCCGTAGAGCGATGCGATGAGCACGCCGTTGACCGCAGCTTCGATATAGCGGCTCTGCTCGTCGGCCGGATCGCCGGGTAGTTCGCCAAGGGTGAGGATCGGCTCGCAGCCGCGTGCCAGAATGGCCACCCCGTTCCAGGTTTTCTGCCCGCGCCAGACTGCCCCGTAGCCGGCCTTTTCGATTTGCGCCTTGGGAAATTCGCGATCAGCGGCTTTGAGCTCTTGCAGGCAGACCACGTCCGGCTTGGCCGCCCGCAGCCAAGCCAGCAGGTTGGGCAAACGCTTGTTTACGTTGTTGATGTTGAAGGTGGCGATCTTCATGCGAAGGCGACGATTGCACCCAACATGCGATCTGTCGATGCGGAAACCGCATAGATTATGTGCGAAAAAGCGCGCAATTCGTCAGGCTTTTTTCATCGCGACGAAGCCCACCGTCAGGCGCGGTCGCGGCGGCGACACCCTCGTTGGAGTCGTCAGCTGCGCACGATTGCTCGTTCTCTAAATCTATTGTGCCGCGGCGCGACCTATATGGCCGGATTTTTCATGTTGTCCGGCGATAGGCGGCGGGCACTCAAGGGGCCAGGATCTTTGTCGGATTCGCAGGCTTAAAACGGTTGCTTCCCAGGAGAGGTACCTTCCGACAGTCTCTTTTGGCACGCGATCCCAAGCGCTGCTGCGACGGCCAGCCCCGCCACGCCGAGCAACACTTTATCGCGGGACTCTGGATCACGCAGCTTGGCGCGGGCTGCGGCAACGCTACTGTCGAACGCCTCACCTGCCATATCTGACGCCTTTCGGGTGAAATCCCCGATGTCTTCGCCGGACGGGGCGATTGAAGGAGCACTATTTGTCAGGGACGTGCCGACGTCGTCGGCGGCTTCCCGGATATCAGCGGCCCACCGCTGCACGGTATCTCTTGCAGCGCCTGTTAAATCGGCCGTCGTTGCCGATACGACATCCTGGCCCTGGATTGCCAAACCCTTCACTTTCGAAAGGGCCTCACCAGCCTGTTCCTTCAGCCGCTGTTTGCCGCTTTCCAGGTAATCCGGCCGGTAGCTTCCAACAGGATGAGATGCGTTGGTTCGCCACAAGCTGAAAACTCCGAATCCCACGAGGGCGGAAGCGATCGGCGGATGACGGAGAAAGTGCCACGCAAGTCCGGCGCCAATAGCCAGGGCTGCGGCGGGATTGGCAGCGGCCTTTGCTTTCAGGTCTTCGACCAGCTCCGTAACCTTCGACTGCGCAGCAGTTTTAGCCTGATCGACGAGCGCGTCTTTGGTCTCGAGAGCATCTTTCTTTAGATCATCAGCAAATGTGGAGATCGTGTCGGGCGAACGCAACGTGGCTAGACTGTCCGTTAATTTCGCTCGCGCCATTTCTACGTCGCCCTCAAACTGGCGAAGGGTTTTCGCGGGCATTGTGCTTGATCCTTGCTTCAGTGATTCTCAATCGATCCAGGCTGATTGAATGGCGGCGACTCAAACCCACTTCCGGAGCCCTGATCCTTTTTCCCGCTCATACTGTCGCTGAAAGCGCTGGCGGCGTCGGTTACAACCTCTTTCAACCCGTCCGCGTTTAGCCCGCGTTCCTCGACCGCGCTCTTCAGCTTTTCGCCGGCTCTGGCCGTCGCTTCTTGCAGCTGCCCGCCAACACGGGAAGCCGCGTCTGAAAGCTGATCGCCGATCGGGCCGAGGGTCTGCCTTTCTATTGCAGTCGCCGGGAAGGCGGCGGCAATGGCGGCGCCCGCCGCCACACCGGCAACCGCCACCAAAAGGGGCTGGTCCTGCAAAATGCGGTTCACCGAAGTTTGCAACGTCGATTGAGCGCTGCTTGCGATCCGTTGCGACTGCGCACCTACGGTGCGTCTGGCCTCGCCGGCATATTCCGACGCAGAGGAAGCGAACGAGTTTGCCGTTTCCTTTACCTGCTGAGCAAAACCGCGGCCGGACGCCTGCATTTCAGTTGTGTCATCTCCAAAACCGCTACTCTGCTGGAAATGGGGCGTTTGGGTCTGATATGGCCTCGAAGACGAGCTTTTCCGCATCAGAAGGACAGCGCCAGCGGCCAGCAAGAGCAGACCTTCTGGATTTTTTCTCACAGTACCGAGCAGCCACTCGCTCATCCCGGCGCTGCCGCCGGCCCCTGATTGGTAGGTCATTTGAGTTGCTCCTTGGCTGTAGCGATGTCCTGTTTGACTTGGTAGATCGTTCGGGTGGGGGCGATCTCTTCCTTCGCGTCCGCGCGTCCCTTGGCATAGGCCGCCACGGCGATGACCGCTAACAGCGCAGCGACGGACAGGCAGGACCAGTGCAGCGCAATGCCGAAGGCCGACGCAATCCCGAAGATCGCGGCCTGAACGAGCACGAGCACGGCGACAAGGCCGAGCGCCGCTGCCACTGAGATCCACACGCCGGCCTGGATTTTCAGCGATAACTTTTCAGAGAGCTCGGCGCGCGCCAGCCGGATTTCCTTCTGAAAGAGGTCGGCCACATCCGCGACGACATCAGACAGAGCCCGGGGCAGGGGCGAGTTTCTAAGGTGATCAGCCATGATAGTTGCGTTGATATAGGTCTTGCTGCCCAGGTTGTATCGGCGGGGACGTCGTCGGTTGGGAGCTTTTCATCGTCCGGAACACGAAAAAGCCGGCAACCGCGGCAAGGCCAAAAACCAATGCCGGTTCCCGCCTTGTGAAATCCGAAGCGGCCCGCGCCAGCTGGTCGAATGTCTGCTCCTGCAGTCCCTCCGCGTAACCATCCATGGTGGTTGCGACGCTGCGGACAAAACCAGCCACCATTGGCGATTCCTTCGCAAGATCGTCCGCCGCCAGCCTGACCGAATTAGCGAAATGCCCGGCCAAATCGGCGCCGCTGCCGATCTGGCGGTCGAGCAGGTCCTTGACGTTTTGTGTAACCGTCGAGGCGGTCGCGGATGCCGCGTGCTTCGCCTGTTCGGTTGCATCTCGCGCCATATCGGACGCCCGGGAGAAGGCCTGGTTGGCTGCATCGCGGATATTCTGATCTTTGTCGGCCGGTCGCGATGTCTTTTCTGTATCGCTTGCCGCGGTTGGTGAGCGGTCTTGTCCGAAATCCTGGTTGCTCATGGTCTCCTCCATGGCAACCCAACAGACTGAAGAAACCTTTGTTCCTCGAGGAGGTGTCAGAAGCTCGCGCGCAGCGAAAGAGTGTCAACGGCGAAAAATATTTGTATGGCGGGGCGCGTTACTTGAATGGCAAATTCATTTGCACCCCACGCGCGGTCGCTTCGCATACTTTCCTCGAGCGGAGGTGAGCGGGTGAGCGATGGGGCCGCGAGGCATTATTTTTTTTGCGCCTGCATAACGACAGAAAGGAACACGGCCGGGCGGAAGGCGTTTTACAGCGAGGTCGCTGATGTTTCTTTTCTTTTCTAACGGGCTGGGCTTATTCGGCTCGATAGCCATCTCGGTTATTCTGAGCCTTCTCTTGCTCTACGCCTGCTCATCCTAGCTCGCTTGGTTTCGCACCACCCACTGCGGACCGCCGGAATCAGACTTCTTTTTCCCCCTTGAATCGCCCATAGACCCGCCGCTCGTTCGGGCCGAACAGGATCACCTCGTATTCCTCCTCAT
>JAXDOO010000062.1:0-7348 GCA_034668865.1 Alphaproteobacteria bacterium | reverse complement strand
AGAAAAAATCCTTGCTCGCTGACCCGTACGGCGCCTTCGCCCTGATCCGGCGATTGTTCTCCGAACAGGGACTGCACCACTGGAAGCGCTATGCCCTCGTCTTCCCGATGATGGCCGTCGTCGCGGTTTGTACGGCGCTGCCGGCTTATCTAATCGGCGAGGTCGTCAATCAAGCTTATATCAACCGCGACTTCCCGGCGATCGTCTGGATCGGTCTCGTCACGATTGTGGTCTTCACCCTCAAAGGCGCGGCGACCTACGGCCACACGGTGATGCTGTCGCGCATCGGCTACCGCATCATCGCGGAAAACCAGCGGCGCATGTTCACCAAACTTATGCATGAGAACTTGGACTTCTTCGCCAACCGCCATTCCTCGGAATTTCTCTCGCGACTAACCGTGGGCGCCAATTCGGCGGCGCAGGTGCTCAATCTGCTGATCACGTCATTTGGCCGCGATCTGCTCTCGCTGCTCGCGCTTGTGGCGGTCATGGTAATCCAGGATCCGGTGCTATCGCTGGTTACGCTTCTCGTTGGACCGCCGGCGATGCTGGTGCTGCGCAAACTCATCCGCCGCATCCGCACCATTGCGCACAACCAGTTCACCGGCGGCACGCTGATCATGGAAACGATGCAGGAAGCCTTGCAGGGTATCCGCATCGTGAAAGCCTTCACACTCGAAGACCGGATGCAAGCACAGCTCGAGGCGCATATCGCCGAGGTCGAGAAAGAATCCAACAAGCTCGCCCGTGTCGGCAATCGCGCCAGCCCGCTGATGGAGTCGCTCGGCGGAATTGCTATCGCCGTAGCGCTGATCTATGGCGGCTACCGCGTGATCGAGACCGGCGCGGCGCCGGGGCAATTCTTTTCCTTCATCGCCGCGTTTCTCCTCGCCTATGAACCGGCGAAACGGCTAGCGCGGCTGAACATAGACCTCAGCAGCGGGCTTGTGGGCGTGCGCATCCTGTTTGAGGTGCTCGACAGCCCGGCCACTGAGCCGTCGGAGATCGGCAAGCCAGACCTTAAGCTGAAGAACGGCCGCATCGAATTCGATAAAGTGTCTTTTGAATACCGGCCGGGGGAGCCCATGATCCGGGATTTGTCTTTCGTAGCCGAGCCCGGCGAAGTGACGGCCCTAGTTGGTCCCTCGGGCGGCGGCAAATCAACCATCCTCAACCTGATCCTGCGCTTCTTCGAGATCAGCGCCGGCTCCATCGTGATTGATGGGCAGAATATCGCCACGGTGTCGCGCCAATCGCTGCGGCGGCAGATCGCTTATGTGGGGCAGGATGTCTTTCTGTTCCGCGGCACCATCCGCGATAACATCGCCTTCGGCCGCCCGAATGCAACGCAGGGGGAAATAGTCGCCGCCGCGCAGGCCGCCTACGCACATGACTTTATCATGGCTTTTCCGCGCGGCTATGACACGCCGGTGGGCGAGCACGGCTTGCAGATTTCCGGAGGGCAGCGCCAGCGCATCGCCGTGGCGCGGGCGCTGATCAAGGACGCCGCGATCATCCTTTTGGATGAGGCCACCGCCGCGCTCGACTCCGAATCCGAACGCGCGGTGCAGCAGGCGATCGAGCACCTCTGCCAGGGCCGCACCACGCTGGTGATCGCCCACCGGCTGCACACGGTGACCCACGCGGACCGGATTTTTGTCGTGGAGGACGGCGCTATCGCCGAATCCGGCCGGCATGACGATTTGCT
This sequence comes from Alphaproteobacteria bacterium, assembly GCA_034668865.1. Lineage (GTDB taxonomy): Bacteria > Pseudomonadota > Alphaproteobacteria > Rhizobiales > Xanthobacteraceae > CANKHA01. The sequence continues at coordinate 5,640 of JAXDOO010000062.1, read as the reverse complement.
GCGCAAGGGCGGCCGCTATGCCTCCTTCTACCGCCTGCAACTGCGCGACCAGGAGCCACGCGATCCCATCCCCGCCATAGCTTGACCTCGCCGCGGTTTTTCGCGCATCTGCTGCCCAGTACTTTCCTCCAATAAGCGAATAAACAATCATGAGCGTGAACGACAAGTATGTGATTTCCCCGCCCGCACCGCCGTCGCTTCCGGTGGCCGGCAGCTCAAAACTGTTTCCGGTCCGCAGGGTCTGGTGCGTTGGTCGCAATTATCTGGAGCATATCCGGGAGATGGGGAATGACGAGCGCGAGCCGCCGTTCTTCTTCGCCAAGCCGTCGGATGCACTGGTGCAAGACGGTGCGACGATCCCCTATCCGTCGCTGACCAAGGATCTCCATTTTGAGGTGGAGCTGGTAGTCGCGCTTAAAAGCGGCGGCCGCAACATCGCAGTCGCGAAGGCGAACGACTGTATTTACGGTTACGGCGTCGGCATCGACCTCACGCGCCGCGACCTGCAAATCGCCTCGCGAAATATCAAGCAGCCGTGGGAGATCGGAAAATTCTTCGACAATTCCGCGCCCTGCAGCGCGCTGCGTCCGGCATCGGAAATCGGCCATCCTTCCAAGGGTAAGATCACGCTGAAAGTGAATGGCAATCTGAAGCAGGAAGGTGACCTTGCACAGATGATCTGGAATGTGCCGGAAACGATTTCGAAGCTGTCGGAGATGGTCGAGCTCGCTGCCGGCGATGTCATCTTCACCGGCACGCCCTCCGGCGTTGGCCCGGTAGCGGAAGGCGAGAAGATGGAATGCGAAGTGGAAGGCGTCGGCCGCCTAACCATCACCATCGGGTCAAAGCTGAAGTAAAAGGGATACTCGTCATGGCCGGGCTCGTCCCAGCCATACACGTCTTTCTTTTTTGAAAGGTGGCCCGCAGGCAGACAAATTTATGCAGTCTGCGCAAGTTGACTGCATGCCGGGGCATGCCTACGCCGCCTTTTTCAATCCCTCCGCCTGCATCGCCTCCTGCACCTTCGGCCGCGCTTCGATGCGTTGTTGGTAAGCTTTTACATTCGGCCAGTTGCTCACCTCGAGACCGACGCGATCCAGCCAGCGGGTGACCACAAACAGATAACAATCCGCGATGCTGAATTTCTCGCCGTGCAGAAATTGATGGCTGGCCAGATGCTGTTCCAAAAAGGCGTAACGCTTGGAAAGATTTTCTCGGGCAATCGGCTTGTAGTCCTCCGGCGTGTTGGCCTTGAAGAACGAACCGAAAGTCTTGTGCAACTCCGAAGTAGTGAAGTTCAACCATTCCAGGACGCGATAGCGATCGAAGGAGCCGCAGGCCGGTACAAAACCTGAATTCGGATGCTGATCAGCGATATATTGCAGCACCGCGGGCGCCTCGGTGATGCGACGGCCGTCGTCCAATTCCAACACCGGCACATAGCCCTTGGGATTGATTTGCCAGAAATCGGCCCCGCTCTTGGTCTTCTTGGCCTTGTTGTCGACCTGCTCCAGATCGAACGTCGCGCCTGTTTCGCGAAGCAGGATATGGGGCGCGAGCGAACAGGCGCCGGGCGAAAAATATAGCTTCATGAACACTCCTCGTACTTATGCAGGCATCGGGATTGCGCGATGGCGACGCTCCGCAAGATAAGTCCTATAGACGTTGTTGTTGCGCCGTTTCCTCAGCATTCGCGTTCTTCACCCGCACTTTGGTCGCGAGCGGCCCGGTGTCGCCGACATCCTCGACGTAATAGACTTCGTCCCGCAACTTGAGCGCGTCGAAGTCGCCCGCCAGCAAGCTGTTGCGGTGGAAATAGAGCAGCCCGCCTTCCTTCGTCAGCAGGAAGCCATAGTCACGATCCGGATTGAGCTCGGCGACCTGGCCGAGATTCTGCTGGCCAGCCTCGTGGCGCAGCTCCTTGGTATGGTCCTTCAGCCGGTCCTTGTATTCGCTCAGCTGGCGCTCGGCGATGCGGAAAGCCTCGTTGATCGCGTTGTGCAAATCCGGGCGCTGGAACTTCAGCTGCAGGCGGTCGGGCTCATGCGCCACCACCAGATCCTTGCGGCCGGGTATGCCGATCTCGATCCGCACCACCGGCGGGATGGTGTCGTTGCTATAGGTCGCGCGCTGATCGACGCGCACGCGACATGAGGTAAGCCGATCATAAATCGATTCCAGAACGTCTACGCGGGCGCGGATTTCCTGCTCGGCCCAATCCGAGCTCTCCATGTTGTGGAAGGTGATTTCGAGGGGGACTTGCATCGGCGGGTCTCCAAACGCTCTTGAAATCAAGGGCTTTAGGAAAACGCACGGCGGGGCAGATGGTTTCCGATCGGAATCACCCGTCCGGTCAAACCGCTCTCATCCTGAGAAGGTGCTTTACCAGCCGCAGGGCCGCGTTGCCTGTGCTACGACGTCGCAAAGGGCGGGCCTCCATGGAGTCGCGCTTCGCAATGCTGCTCGGGATGTTGTCGACAGGGGACTGATTATGAAAACAGCAGCGACTTGATGACCATCGGCACCACGCCGGGCGGCGTGATCATGGCGCCCACGTCCACATAGTCGAAGTCCTGCAGTTGCACGCCGTCGATGGAAATTACGTGGCCTGGGAATTTCAGCTCGGCCTCCAGCAGGTGTCCGAAGGTGCGCCCGACATCGCCCTCAATCATGAGGAAGAGGACGTCGCCCGATTTGCGGCCCCCGCTGACGGCGGCGACAATGCCCTCGGCCGCGGCGCGCAGGCGGGAATATTCCGGATCGCCCGCCCAGGTGAAGGCGATAGCCAACCGCGAATTCGGCTCCAAGTCGGCCTGTTTGAGCTTGGCATCGATTGCCTTAGCGAAAACTTTCGGATCGATCCTGCCGGAAAGATCGGTATCGACGTGCACCACGGGCACGTTATGCACCGGCAGCACGTCTTCTTCCGGCAGGTAGATGGTCTTGCCGCTTACCTGCACGGTGAATTGCGAGGCGCCGATCACGGTGGCGCGGATGCGCTGTCCGGGATCGACCACGGTAATCTTGCTGCGCTTGCCGAGCTGGCTGCCAATCTCGGCGGCAAACAATTTGGCGATGTCGCCGTGTTCCTTTGTCTCGTAGCCGAAGACGTATTCCGCGACGCCGCCGGAAACGGTAAGAAATTCTGGTTCTACCGGGCGCGCTAGCGGTTCGGTCAATTCCAGCTTCTTGCCGAGCGCGTCGGTGCTGCCCCCCAGGATCTGGTCGACCGCGAGCGTGGCGAGCCGCGTGGCGATCGCCTTGCGGTTCTTCAACTCGCCCATGCTGCGCATGTCAGTGGCGATGCCGAGGTCTTGCGCCACCAATCGGGCGCTGTCGTCCACCCGCGTCCAGGCACCGTAAGCGTCGCTTGCCAAGAGGCGACCGCCGACCGCGAAAGCGGCAACGCTCACAATTTTACCCTTGTCGATCAGCGCCAACTTGGTGGTGCCGCCACCGATATCGACATGCAGCACGCAAGCATTGCGCTGCTTCGACAGGGTGACCGCGCCGGAACCGTGCGCCGCCAGCGTGCATTCCAGCTTGTGACCGGCGGTGGCGCAGACAAATTTGCCGGCCTCTTCCGCAAACAAATCGTCGATCGCACGCGCGTTGGTTTTCTTGATCGCCTCGCCGGTAAGAATAACTGCGCCCGAGTCGATGTCGGCGCGGGTGAAACCGGCGTCATGATAGGCCTGATGGATGAAGTTCCCGAGCTTCTTGGCATCGATGGTGCCGTCCGGCACGAAGGGGGTAAGCATGATCGGCGAGCGCCAGACCACCTCGCGGCCCACCACCAGGAAGCGGCTGGAAAGGCCGAGCGCCTGGCGCTGCAGCGTGACCTTGGCAAACAACAAATGAGAGGTGGAACTGCCGATATCGATGCCGATCGTGCTCAGCTCGATGTTGTCCTGGCTCCAGATGAAGCGGGCGAGTTCCTCGCGGTCGGCTTCGGTGGCGTGTTCGTGCTCAAAATCCAATTCGTGCATAGCCCTTCCGCGTGGATGAATATGGTCGGCCGCGGTTGTTCCCCTAGCACGGTGGCGAAACTGCGCAAGGGTATTGGCGTCCCTCTGCCAGGCACGAGTCCGGAATGCATAACCAGACCCCGGAGTATGGATGCCACGTGCGCTCACTTCGCGCGCCGGCATGACAAAGGAGCCTAGCGTGGCATCCGCGGTGTCACGCCTTTAGCCGTGATAGTTTCCAGCCACATTTTGTGCATACGCGGATCCTGCTCCGCAAATGGAATTGTTGAGCTCCCGGCGGCATAAACGCTGGTGTCGCCATACGCCGCGCGCCGGTAGCGGAAGTTGGGATAGCTTTGGCTGCCCATCTGCACGTCGAGGTAGCGCGCCGGGCCCGCCCCGGCGTTGAAATGCTGGCGGAAGCGCATCCCGGGGGCGGCCGTCACGATGCCATGACGCCAAGAGGTGCGGATATAATCCTGCGAGCCCTCCTCCCAGGTCATCATATAGCCTTCGCCATCGACACCGAGGAGATGAGCCCCGAACATCTGGCGCGAGCCCTCACGATAGGTGCCGGCTTCTAGTTCGTTCACGTCGCTGGACAGCGTACCCTTAGCAAGCGTCAGCGACCCCGGTTGCTGTTTCGCGAGATCAGCCACCACCTCGGTCCCGCCGTGCCGCTCGTCGAATTGCCGCACAGTCTCAAACATGAATTTTTCGCTGCGGTATAAATTGAAAAGATAGCGCAGATCGTTGATCGCCGCGCAGCGAGCGGGCTCGGCAGAGGTGTTGCGGTGGCGATATTGCGCGTTCATCGGCAGCGCGAACAAACTACGCGGTCCCCACTCGATCACCTGCGTGTGCCCGTCAGGCGCCTGAAATTCGGTCGAGCCGGCTCCTGACAACACGTAGCAAACGGCTTCGTATAAATGCCGGTGCGGCGCCGATCCGGAATTCGGCGGCAGCTCGATGAGAAAAACCGTGAGGAAATCGTCGCGTCCGTCGAGATGGCAGAAGGCGCCGTTGACGCCGAAACGTGCCCAAGGCTTCACCTCCGCCTTCAGCAGGTCCAGCGCCGCGCCGGTATGGATCGGCACGCCCTCGCCCTTGGCCCAGTCCTCATAGGAATCGACCAGGTATTTCCCCGCCGGCGCGGGCCGATTGCTCTCGTTCATCGCGCGGCCTGGCTGAAGGGGGTTTCGTCGATGAACTTACCCATGCCGGATGTCACGCCGTGCTTGGCGATCTCTTGCAGCCACATCTTGTGAATGCGCGGATCCTGATCCTCATATTCGACCTGCGCGCCGCCCTGCTTGACATCCTTGTCCACTCCAACGTCCCAGATCTCGCGTTTCATCTTCAGCAGCGGGTAGCGCACGGTGCCGATCTGCAATGCCAAATACCGCGAGGGATGATCGGCAACATTGAAATGCTGGTGGAACATGGAATCCGGCGGGCAATAAACAACGCCGTGCTCCCAATTCACCCGCACGAAATCCGGATCGTCTTCGTGCCAGAGCAGCGAGTAGCCCTCGCCGGTCACGGCGAAGACGCAGACGCCGTCGAAATGGCGGTGGCCTTTCTTGTAGGTGCCGACCGGCATTTCCGAGGAATGCGCGCCGATGGTGTTGTCGGCCAGCATGAAGCGCAGCATCGAGCCGCCCGCCCCGCG
>JAXDOO010000061.1:0-26311 GCA_034668865.1 Alphaproteobacteria bacterium | reverse complement strand
CGCCGGTCATCGCCGTCAGGCCGTGACCGGCGACCGAGGGCTACTCTTTCGGCCGCAGCCCCTGCTTGGTGTGCATGGCGCGAATGAAGACTTCCGCTTCCGGAGTCAGCCGTTCGGCCGCAGTTTTCACCAGGCCCTCGATGTCGGCATGCGTCATTGGGGCGATATCTTCGCTGATGCGCTTGCCCTTTTCGATGAAGTCCGGATCGGCCGCCATCTTGTTGAAGGCCTCGCGATAAGTGGTGACGATAGCCGCCGGCGTCTCGGGCGGCAGCGCGAACCAGGGATCCATCAGGCAGATCGCCTCCCAATAACTGAAGGCGTCGCGCGCACCTTTGTCCGTCAGTTTGGCCGCGATCAGCTCTGCCATTACCGGCGTGTCCGCGAAATCGGTGCGGCGGCGCAGCTTGCCGTCGACCACAATGCCGGATTGAGACAACAGCTTATATTTTCCGGTATCGAGGAGGCGCTTGATCAGGAACGAATTGGACGTAGAAACGATATCAACTTCGCCGCGTTCGAGCGCGATCGTGGTTTCCGAGGCGCCGCGGTAGCCGACGACCCATTTTGCGTTCCAGTCAAGGAATTCCATTCCCCAAGAGCTCATCTGCTCGCCGGAGCGGGTGCCATCCACGGCGCCTACCGGCACCGGGGCGGCGCTCTTGTCCTTCAACCGCTGTTCCCCGGTCTTGCTGATGATCTGGAAGGTGCCACCGCGCGAGATCCCGCCGATGAAATTGAACTTGGTAGGGTCGTAGTTTGAGTTGGCCGCACGGTAATTGGTCGGGTCGAGTTGCGTGCTCGAACCCGTTGTCACCGTGAGCCCATCCGGCTTGACCTGGCGCACGAAGAAGTTAAGCGCTACGCGGCCATCGGCACCCGGCATGTTGCGGATGACCACCGGCGGATTGCCGGGCATGTATTTTGTCAGGAACTGCGCGAAGAGGCGGCCCGTCGCATCGACACCGCCGCCGGGCGGATAGCCGATGATCATGGTGATAGCCTTCGGGTCGGACGCGCCCGGCTCCGGATCGGCGGCGGCCCGCGCGATCTGATGTGTCGCCATGGATGCGGTGAAGACCGCGGCGACGGCCGCAGAACGCCAAGCAAGAATGGGCGATGAGACTGGCCGCATCATTTTCCTCCCCTGACACTTTCTTTTTGTATGAGGAGTATGGGCCGCCTCGACTGGTGCCGCAACAAGCCCGGCACAGCATAGTGGCCGCAAGTCGCGCCGTGCTTGTTTCCTATCCTTTCGCCACCGGCAGGTCCGGCCGCGATCCCCATTCCGCCCAGGAACCGTCGTAAAGCGCCTGCGGCTTTTTTCCCAGCGCGTCGAGCGCAAGCCATAACGTCGCCGCGGTAACGCCGGAACCGCAGGTGGTGATGATCGGTTTGTCGAGATCGACGCCGGCATCGACGAAGATTTTCTTCAGCCGCTCAGGCGGCAGGAGGCGGCCATCTTCGATGATGCTTACAGCGGGTACATTCAACGCGCCGGGCATGTGCCCGGAGGCAAGCCCCGGCCGCGGCTCCGGTGCTTGGCCCCGGAAGCGATCGGCAGCGCGCCCATCCACCACCTGAGCAGCGTCGTTGCTGAGGGCCATCTGCACGTCGGAAAGCATGGCTACCTGGTCAGTCTGCATCTCGGCATCAAAATTTTTCGCGGCGGGCTTAACGTCACCGGCTTCCAACGGACGGTTCTCGGCTTTCCATTTCGGCAGGCCGCCGTCTAGGATGAAAACATTCTTCGCGCCGAACAGACGGAAGGTCCACCAGACCCGCGGTGCTGACATCAGCCCCGCGCCGTCATAGACAATGACGGTATCGTTGTTACTGATGCCGAGTTTGCCGGCGGCTTCGCCGAATTGGTCCGGCCCCGGCAGCATGTGCGGCAGATCGGTGGAGGTGTAGGAAACCTTCTCGATATCGAAGAACACCGCACCCGGAATGTGCGCGGCGATGTATTCCTTGTGCGGATCGCGCTGGGCGGCCGGTAAATAATACGAGCCATCCACAATGGCGACAGCCGGCTGACCGAGGCGTTTGGCAAGCCAGTCGGTGGTCACCAGGTGCGGGCTTGCGGGGGCGCGCGCAGCAGGCGTTGAATTCATGAGCGTTCCTTTCGGCAGGATCAGGGGCAACGCGCAGCCTGCCGCAAGGGTCCGCGCTACACGTAAGGAACAGGGATGCTCGATTTGCGCTCCAGCCATGCCGGCACCGGCAGGCCTTTTTCGCGGAGGAATTCGGGATTGAAAAGTTTTGATTGATAGCGCGTGCCGTAGTCCGCCAGAATTGTCACGATGGTGTGGCCAGGGCCAAGCTCCTTTGCCAGGCGCACCGCGCCGGCCACGTTGATGCCGGAAGAGCCGCCAAGGCAGAGCCCTTCGTGCTCCAGGAGGTCGAAAATGGCCGTCACCGCTTCCGCGTCGGCAATCCGGAAGGCGACGTCTATCGGCGCACCCTCCAGATTCTGGGTAATGCGGCCCTGGCCGATGCCTTCGGTGATGGAGGTGCCTTCGGATTTCAATTCGCCGCTGGTGTAATAGCTGTAGAGCGCGGCGCCGAACGGATCGGCCAGGCCAACCCGCACTTTTGGATTGCGCGCTTTCAGCGCAATACCGACGCCTGCCAGCGTGCCGCCGGTGCCGACCGCGCAGATGAAGCCGTCCACTTTGCCGCCGGTCTGTTCCCAAATTTCCGGGCCGGTGGTTTCCACGTGACCCTGCCGGTTGGCGACGTTGTCGAACTGATTGGCCCAGATCGCGCCGTTCTTCTCCGAGCGCGCCAGCTGTTCTGCCAGGCGGCCCGACAGCTTCACGTAATTATTGGGGTTGGAATAAGGAACCGCCGGCACCTCAACCAGCTCCGCGCCGCAGAGCCGGAGCATGTCCTTCTTTTCCGGGCTCTGGGTATCCGGGATGACGATGACACTGCGAAAGCCGAGTGCATTGCCCACCAGTGCGAGCCCGATGCCGGTATTTCCGGCAGTGCCTTCGACGATGACCCCGCCGGGCTTCAAGGCGCCCCGCTTGACCGCGTCCTGGATGATGAAGAGGGCGGCCCGGTCCTTCACTGACTGGCCGGGGTTCATGAACTCAGCCTTTCCCAGGATGGTGCAACCGGTCGCAGCCGAGGCGCGCTGTAGCTTGATCAGCGGCGTATTGCCGATCGCTTCGACGATGCCGGTGCTGATTTGCATGGGAAGGTCCGGATTGAGGCGCCGCAACCCTAAAGAGGCGCCCGCCATGGCGGCCATGACCGCAGCGTAATACTGAAAAGTCGGATTACGATCACCGCCGGCGGAAATTCTGCTGTCGCCGGGGCGGGGCGGCGGTCGTGGCGCGTTCTGACTTGTGTCGGAAACTGATACGTCCCCGCGCCAAGTCATACGGCGACATTTCCACAATCACGCGGTCGCCCACACCAGTGCGGATGCGGAACTTCCGCATCTTCCCGGCGGTGTAGGCCAGCACTTCATGCTCGTTGTCGAGCTTCACGCGAAAATTGCCGTCCGGCAAAACTTCGGTGACGACGCCGTCGAACTCGAGAAGTTCTTCCTTCGCCATAGCCGCTCCTTCGATCCCAGTTTAGCGCGTCGCACCACCGGCGTCAGCCGGGGATTTCGAGCGCTCGCGGCCTGGTGAACGCATGAAGCCCAGGCTTGCGATCTGGTCGGGGTTCGACTGCGAACGGCCCTTCCCATGTCCATTCGCCTGCTTCTGCCGGTTCTGCCCATGTCCATTCCCCGGCTGCTGCTGCCGGTTCTGCCCATGGCCGGGATACGGCGGACGCTGCCCGCGGCGGCGGCCCTTGCCGGCCCGTTGACCACTGGCATCCGCTTGCCGCGCGGTCTGCCGCGGCTGCTGTATCGGCCCAGACCGCCGGTCGCTGCGACGGTCGCTGGAGGGGATGGTGATCCGGATCAGCCGTTCGATGTCGCGCAGGAACGGCGCTTCATCGCGCGAGCAAAAGGAGATTGCGATACCCTCGGCCCCGGCGCGCGCGGTGCGGCCGATACGGTGCACGTAGCTCTCCGGGATGTTCGGCAGGTCGTAGTTGATGACGTGGCTGATGCCGTCGACATCGATGCCGCGGGCAGCGATATCAGTCGCCACCAGAGTACGGACGCGGCCCTCGCGGAAGGCGGCGAGCACGCGCTCGCGCTGGTTCTGCGACTTGTTTCCGTGGATTGCTTCGGCGGCGATGCCCCCTTTGTGGAGGGCGCGGACCACCTTGTCGGCACCATGCTTGGTACGGGTAAAGACCAGCGCGCGAGTGACCGGCTCGGCGCGCAGGATTTCCGACAGCACGTCCGATTTGGCGCTGTGGTCGAGATGGATGACCCGCTGGTCGATGCGTTCGACCGTCGTAGCCTCGGGCGTCACCGCAACCTTCTGCGGATTCTTCAGCATGTGAGCGGCGAGCTCGGCGATTTCCTTCGGCATTGTGGCCGAAAACATCAGCGTCTGCCGCTGGGAAGGCGTCTTTGCCACGATTTTGCGGATGTCATGGATGAAGCCCATGTCGAGCATGCGGTCGGCTTCGTCCAGCACCAGGACTTCAACGCCGTTTAGGCGCAAAGCATTCTGCTGCATAAGATCGAGCAGGCGGCCAGGCGTGGCGACCAGGATATCGAGACCATTCATCAGGTCGCGCACTTGGCGGCCCATCGGCACGCCTCCGATGGCGAGCGCGGTCTGCAGGCGCAGATGACGCCCATAGGCACGGAAGCTGTCGAGGATCTGTCCGGATAATTCGCGCGTGGGGCTCAGCACCAGCACGCGGCAGGTCTTCCGTTCCGCCCGGACCGGATGCAAGGCGAGGCGGTTGAGGATCGGAAGCGCGAAAGCCGCGGTCTTGCCTGTGCCGGTCTGCGCGATGCCGATGATATCTCGGCCGGTCATCACAAGTGGGATGGTCTGGACCTGGATCGGGGTGGGAGTGACGTACTTCTCTTCGGTGAGGGCACGGGTAATGGTTTCGGCAAGGCCGAATTCAGCAAAAGTAGTCAATGAACAAGCTTTCTGTCGGGCGAATCGCGCCCGGCGTTCTGCGAACGCCAAGAGCCGCGGCTCGCGGGTTAAGACATCCCCGCGTGGCTGGGCTGTCGGGCTTTAGGAGAAGCCGGATAATGGGGCCGAAAACCGCTTATTGATTTTCGTTCACGCGGCCCGGGACTGACCTCGTTGGAGGCCGATAGTCCGGCAACGCACTGCATATGGCATGCAACTGCGGTGAATACAAGGCAGCCCCGTTGCAAGGGGCCGCCATGGTTAGCGAATTACGGGATCCCGCAGCCGTCGACCGAATCCTCGCAGTATTCCTTCTTCAAGGTCCAGCGAATGCGCGGATCGGGGTCGGAGCCGACGTAATTGCCGTTCACATAGACGTCGTGCGCCGGATTGGTGCTGTAGGGTGAGCCGTGGCGCACGACGCGCTTTTGGGTCTTCGCCTTCTTTACATTGGGCGTGGTGGTCTGTTCTTTCGAATAGCTCTGCGCCTGGGCCTCCTGGCCTGGGCCGAATGCGAGCGGAGCGGCAAATACCGCTAGCGCTGTCGCGGCCACGATCATCTTCATTGCAGTCTCCATCCGGTGTCGCCCAAGTAAATGTCGGCTCGCTTCGGAGCGATTCAAGCCAGCGGCGTTGACGAAAGCGTTACCTGTGTTGGTCGCTGCTTGGGTTTTCGGAAGGTGGTTCGCCTAAGAGCCTCACCGACCACGCGACACTTTTATTCACGCACCGTGACCCTACCCGGAAGCGGATGGCGGCTCATCGAGCACTCCAGCGCCACGACCGTAACGCCGGTCAACAAGAACGCGGCAGCAGCGCCCCATAGCCCAATCATGGGGACGAGAATGACGTTGAGCGTCGCCGACGCCAGGGCGCCAACCGCGCCCGCGATCAGGATCGCCCTGTCACGATGAAGCGCCAACAATAGGTATCCATATTGATCGGCTCCGATCCGCGCCCAGGTGGCCAAGAGTAACAGACCGAATAGAGGCAAATAAGCATCGAGCGTGGGCCGTTGCAGGAACGGCAAAAGAGCGAACACCGCGCCAAAGGCGGCGATCGACATCAGTAAGGTCCAGCTCGCCGCCTCGAGCCGCAGCTTTCTTTCCCGGTCATGCAACTGGCCAGCGTCCGCTTTCGCGGCCGCTTCGATGAGCCGGGTGGCTTGCGGCTGCACAATCACCGCGATGATCATTCCGTGCACGACATTCGCAACCGACCAGAAGAAGACATAGACGCCCGTTAGTTCCAAACCGAGCGTCAGCGAAATCAGATAGCGATCAATGAAAAGGCTTGCGGCATCCGTGACATTACGCAGATAGAGCTGGCAGCTGCCGCGCAGGCTGCTGAGCTGTTCCGACAATTCTGTCCAGCACAATAGGGGACCGGCGCGTTGCGCCAGCATCCAGCTGAGAAGAACGGTCCATGTCAGGGTGAGGCCGAGCAGCCAGCCGAGAAAGATACTGTCGAGCGTCCGCGTCTCAGGGTAGAGCAGACCGAGCCCAACAATAACAACCGGCCATAACCCGGCGCGGATGAACTCCAAGGTGCTGGTCAAAGCGATACAGCCGCGCGCGATGAAGAGATCGTGGGCATCGGATGAGAGATGCTCAAGCAGCGCGATCGGCGCGATAAACCAGGCCCAGGCGGTTGGCACCGGCGAACCGAGGGCGAAGTTGCCGGCCCAGAAGATTGGTTGGAAGACAATATGCGCCCACACTGTAATAGTGAAGCGGGCAGCAATTTTTCGCAACGCATCCTCGGGCGTCGCCAAAACGATCCGCCGTGCGACCCATTCCGTGAGACCAAACCCAAGCCACGCCGGACTCAATGTGCCGGCAGCCACCACCAGCCCGTAGACGCCGAGCTCCGCCAGCCCCAGGTAACGGGCGGTATAGAGAGCGAGAATAAACTTGGCGCCGGTGCTGACGCCGCGCAAGCCGAAGAGCACAAGATGGTTGAATATTTTCAGGAGCGCGGAAGCCTCACCGCGCTGTAGCGTGCCGTAACTCGTCTCACTCATCGCCGGGCCCCGACGAAGGCCCAAATCGCCCGGTCAGCGTCCGAATTTTCTTTGCACCGCGCCACAAGATCGGCGTTTGCTTGATGAAGCGTGTGGTCCGCCGCAACAAGGTTGTCCCTGTAGCAGCAAGTAAACCGGAGAGGGTGGCTGCCGACAGGTAATCATAAAGGGCGAGTTTGGTGTCCGCCCAATCGAGCTTGTAAGGTTCGTCACCGATGGTGAAATCGAAATGACGAAAGCCGAGCCCGATACAGTGGCGCAGCAACTCGTGAAGATGGGCCGTCCCCGGTCCAAAGCGTGAGATCTCGCCGGGGTTATAGCTGGAGAGAATTAGGTAGTAGCAATCGCGGAATTTTAGCCCGACGCTGACGGCACCGACCGCTTCACCGATGTCCAGCCGGCTGACATGCACAAGATCGCGTATGTCCAAATCAGTCGCTATGGCCTGGTAAAATGCGGGATAACCACTGCGTTTGAAAATATTTTCAACGCCCATACGTGTGAAGAAGGAAGTCTTTTGCTCTATAAGAGTTTCGAGCGCCTGTATGGCTTCCGAGTTTTCGATAGCCTGCACAAAGCTCAGCTTGCCATGTTCTTCAAGTTGCCGTTGCTTGCGCCGCGCGGTCTTGCGCGTCGAGGCAGAGCGCCTCGCCCCATAATATTCCTCCCAGTTGCGCCCGAGCGTGGCGACGTAGGCGCCGCTTCGATTGAGAAGCACTTTGAGACGAAGGAACGGATTTTCTTGCTGTCCCACCATCTCCGGCATTTTTTGCAGGTCGACAAGGTCAAAGCGGTACCGCGGGTCGGCCTGCAACAACTTCACGACCGACTGCCATACCACGGTAAATTGGTTTGCTGCCGGATGCCCGGTAAACGACTTTGCAAGAAGCGGAGCGTTGTAGTCGCCCAGTTCCGAACCGAGCCAGGTCAGCCGACGAAGACCGCGACGCGTCTCGATCGCAAGCGGCAGGATGAACAGCAACCCTGTTTCCCTAGCGCGTCCGAATACGATGGCCGGGACTGTGCCTCTGCGCGACCCAATATGATGCTGCCACTTTTCCAGCCACGCAAAGGTTTGAAACGGCGTGCCGTCGGCGAGCGCCTCAAACGTTTTCCATTCGGCTGCGGCCGACGCAAGGTCGTCCGCCACTGTCAGTTGAAGGTCCTGGGCGGCCATTAACAGATCCGGCCCGCAGTCCGGGGACGCACTCGCTTGAAACGAGCGCCTCAATGCCGGCAAAGATCCTGCGTCCGATGCCGGCAGGTGCTCGCGAGGATGCAGGGTCCCGCTGGTTTCCGACATTCCAACCTATGTGCTGCTACTTGGATTAGCCGTGCTGCATCCTTGCAAAGAAGTCTAAATATTCCGTGCGTGAACAAGCGAATTGTCGTGGGTATTAACCATACGGATGAAAGCTTTCACTACGATAAACCGAAATTTCGTCGATCTCGTTTCGGATTCATTTAGTGCTGCGCGCTATGAATGAAGCTGCTCTGGGGTGGTGCTTATGCGGCAAATTGATATTGCCATCATCGGTGGCGGTCTGGCCGGCTCGACGGCCGCCGCGATGTTGGGACGCGCCGGCCTCTCTGCCGTACTGATCGACCCGCACGAAGTTTATCCGCCGGATTTTCGCTGTGAAAAACTCGATGGCTGCCAGGTGCAATTATTGCGCAAGACTGGCCTCGACCAGGCTGTGTTCGCGGCAGCGGCTCTCAATAAAGAAATCTGCGTCATGCGGTCCCGGGGCGTTGTCGAAAGACGGGCTTGCGAGCAATACGGGATTCTTTACGACACCTTAGTGAATACGATGCGGGAGCAAATTTCGCCCGGCATTGAATTCGTGAGGGCTAAGGCGACCGCCATTTCAACCAGTGCGGTCCGGCAGCTCGTTACTTTGTCGACAGGGGAGACCGTTGACGCGCGCCTGATCGTGTTGTCCAACGGCTTGAACATCGGGCTGCGCCAGAGTCTCGGCATAGCCCGGGAAACGATCAGCACCTGCCATTCCATCAGTGTCGGTTTTAATATTGAGCCAGCCGTCGGGTCTCAATTCGATTTCCCGGCCTTGACCTATTTCCCCGAACACGCCTCCGATCGGATGGCTTATCTGACAGTGTTTCCTGTTCAATCCGGCATGCGCGCCAATCTTTTCGTCTACCGCGACATGCACGATCTCTGGCTTCGGCAAATGCGCAATGCGCCGAAAGAGACGCTGGTTTCAGCCATGCCCGCGTTACAGCACCTGCTCGGAGACTTTTCGGTCCCGGCTGACGTCCGCATTCGTCCAGTAGATCTCTACCGGAGCACCGGACATCGTCAGCCCGGAGTCGTCTTACTCGGTGACGCCTTCGCGACGTCGTGTCCGGCTGCCGGTACCGGCGTCAACAAGGTGCTCACCGACGTCGAGCGTCTATGCAACGTCCATATCCCGCACTGGCTGGCCAGCCAGGGAATGGGCGCGGAAAAGATTGCGCGCTTCTACGACGACCCCGTCAAAGTCGCCTGCGACGCCGCTTCGCTTAGCAAAGCTTTTTATCTGCGGGCTCTATCGACGGATAGCGGACTATCCTGGCGCGTTCGGCGCTGGGCGCGTTCTTTTGCGCGCTCCGGGATCGGTGCATGGCGACGGGCCGTTGCTCCACGGCCGCCCGGCCGGCAGCGCCTTGCTGCCAGCTAGCCAACGACGTCGAAGGCTGAGTGTGTGGGCTGGCGAATCAGAGAGCGGTGCGAAAGTGTTGGCAGAACGCCATGCCACCGCGTTCTGCCGAGTATTGGTTTAAGTGGCTGAGAAGGCTTGGCTCCCCGGGCCGGATTCGAACCAGCGACCAACCGGTTAACAGCCGGTTGCTCTACCACTGAGCTACCGGGGAACGATGCGCGGCATGCCGTGATGGATCCTGGCATATAACAAAGCCGTTACGCCTTTGCAAAGAATGGCCGGGACAGCCTTGATACGCCGAAACGAAAAGAAAATATGTGGAGGCCACGCCCAGAATTGAACTGGGGTACGCGGATTTGCAGTCCGCTGCGTCACCACTCCGCCACGTGGCCCTAGAGAGCGGATAGCTATACACATTCAATCGGTTAAGCAATCGCTGCATCGCCGCCGTTTTCCCGTTCTGAATCGTCGTCCGTGGCCTCGTTCTGAATAACCGTTCCCCCGTTGTTCGCCAGCCGGTGCGCGTGACGCTTGCGCGTTGCTGCTAGAGCGCGGTCGCGCAATGAGCGGCCCGAGCTGGCGAGAGCCTTTGAAGCCTGCCGGCGTCACAAGGCAAAGCTGGTTATTGCAAAGCTAGATCGCCTTTCCGCAACCTCGCTTTCATCGCAACGCTAATGGAATCGGGCGTTGAGTTCGTCGCGGCGGATAATCCCCACGCCAATAAGCTGACGGTGCATATCCTGGCAGGGAATTGCGCCGAGGCTCGGTGGAGTCTTTAGCTAGACCGTCGCCGAACCTCAATTTCGTTTGTCGCTCCACACTGCGTGTGTCCTTGTGTTTCGCTCGGGCTTGCTTTGTAATCCTTCGAACCTGCCCCCTACTGTGAGGGTCGGGTGGTGATCCGGTGAGCATCTGGACACCAAAGAAGAGTAGACCCGAGGAGAGATTGTCATGAGAGCGCTTTGCGCATTATTAAAGGTGGCGGCATTTACAGCACTGTTGTTTGTCTTGCCTGGTGTCTCAGCGGCCAATCCGATCAGCTCCGGTACATTGCAGACGAACTTGCAATCGGTGGCGCCATCGCTGTCGGAACCTGCCCATTGCCGCCGTTACTGGCATAGGCATCGTGTCTGCGTGCGGTGGCGCGGCGGCTATTGCCGTGTTTGGACGGTGAGAACTCACAGCTGCTGAGACACCGCGTAGCAAAGCCGGCCCCCCTTGGGCGGGGCCGTTGCGGGTTTGCGTCTCAAGGCGCCGCCGGGTTTAGGTTTTCCGGCCCTGCGCCGGCGCTGTGCTTGCCTTTTGTGCCCCCTTGTCGCAGAAGGTCCGCGCCAATCGGGGATATTCATGATCGACTTCGCAACGGCGCGACGGATGATGGTCGATGGCCAACTGCGTCCGAATGATGTGACGGATACACGCATCCTCGGCGCCATGCTCGAAACACCGCGCGAACGCTTCTTGCCGCAGGCGAAGGCTGCTTGGGCGTATCTCGATTTCGACCTCCCGATCCTTGAAAGTGCTGACGGACGGCCGCCCCGCCGCATGCTCAAGCCGATGCTACTCGGAAAAATGATTCAGATCGTCGGCCTGCGCGAGACGGATGCCGTGCTCGATATCGGCTGCGGCACTGGCTATTCATCGGCGGTTATCGCGCAGCTGGCACGCACGGTAGTGGCGTTGGAGGAGGAAACGATGCTCGCCCTTGCCGCCAAGGAAAACCTCTATGCCCACGGCATTACTAATGTTTCGGTGGAAACGGGACCGCTCACCGCCGGATACGCGGCCCGCGCTCCTTACGACGTAATTTTCCTGCAGGGAGCGACCGAGGTTGAGCCGCAGATGCTGTTTCCGCAGCTGCGCGATGGCGGCCGGCTGGTGTGCGTGCGCGATCGCGGCGGCCTGGGTAGCGCAGTCCTCTATCGGCGCGCCGGGAACGACGTCAGCGGATGGCCGTCGTTCGATGCAACCGCCAGCGTCTTGCCTGGTTTTGCCGCCACCCCCGCCTTCGTTTTTTGATCGCAAAGCGGGAAGGTGTGGCGCGGATGCGGCAATGAAAATGTTTTGCGTTGCAACCAGGTAGTCGGGGTTTCGCAGCCGGCCCCGTCCCGGGTATGGTCGGTTCGGTAGAATAAATCGGGGTGTCCTGCGGGCGCGGCTTTCGGCGGGGCACGTGGAGCATTGGGGATGCGGGCGGCGGAGGGAAGTGAGCAGGCGTCCTGTGCCCCGCTGGGTGCGGTCCTTCTCATCGCGGCATCCATCGGCGGCCTCGGGCAGGCTTCGGCGCAAACCCTGCCATCGGCTCTCGTCCATGCCTACCAGAACAATCCGCAGCTCAATGCCCAGCGCGCGCAAGTTCGCGTCACCGATGAGGCCGTGCCGCAAGCGCTCTCGGGCTATCGCCCGCAGCTCAGCGTAACCGCCAGCGCGGCGCAATCGTCCAGCAGCACAACCCAAAGGTCTTCGCAACCTTCTCGCGAAGATCCCTCTCGCTTGGTCGTTCGTGGGCCTGCAGCAACGCTATCGGAAGATTTCACGCCCTACACGCTGGGCGTGACCGGAACGCAGACACTTTTCAACGGCTTCCAGACCGCCAACCGGACGCGTCTGGCGGAAGGCCAGGTTTCGGCGGCGCGCGAGGCCCTGCGCGTCATGGAACAGACGGTGCTGCTCGCTGCGGCCACCGTCTACATGGATCTCTTGCGTGACGCCGCGATCGCCGACGTTCAGCGCAGCAACGTGCGGGTGTTGAATGAGACGCTGCGACAGACGCGCGACCGCTTCAATGTCGGCGAGGTCACCCGCACGGATGTGGCGCAATCCGAAGCCCAGCTTGCCGCGGGCCAGTTCCAGCTGTCGAACGCGGAAGCGAATCTGACCACGACGCGGGCGAATTTTCGCCGCGTGATAGGCATCGAAGCCGGCGCCTTGAGCCCAGCCGCTCCGGTCGAACGGCTCGCACCCCGCACCTTGCCGTCGGCCCTGCAGCTTGGGCTTGATGAGAATCCGAACGTCACTTCCGCCATGTACGGGATCGATGTCGCCAGTCTCCAGGTCAAGATCAATGAAGGCGCGCTGTTTCCGACCGTTACGCTGAACGCGTCGGCGCAACGGCTTTGGAATGGTTCCCCGACACAAGTGGAGCAGACCACCTGGTCAGTGGGGTCCTCGGTGACCATTCCGATCTATCAAGGCGGCGATGAGTACTCGCTGATCCGCCAGTCGAAGGAGAGCGTGGCGCAACAGCGACTCAACCTGGAGCAGGTGCGCGACCAGACCCGGCAGTCAATCGCGCAGGCCTGGGGCTTGGTGCAGGCGACCAAGGTGCAGATCGAATCCGCGCAAGCGCAGGTGCGTGCCAGCGAAACCGCGCTTAACGGCGTACGCGAAGAAGCACGCGTCGGCCAACGTACCACCCTCGATGTGCTCAACGCCCAGCAAGCGCTGGTGAATGCTCGCGTAACGCTGGTCACCGCGCAGCACGACCGGGTGGTGGCGTCTTACAACCTGCTCAATGCGGTCGGGATTCTTTCGCCGCCCACACTCGGGCTGGCGACGCCGATCTACGATCCGCGCATCCATTACCATCAAGTGCGCGACAGCTGGTTCGGGCTCCGCACCCCGGACGGCAAATAGACCTCCCGTGCTGCGCTGCGCCGGACAGCGCTTTTCTGCCGCAATCGTCCACATGCCCTCTTCGCATCTGCCGTGCCGATGCAGATAATGTGTCGGGGAAACCGCGATTCGCCGCGCCTGCGCGAAGGCGCGGGCAGCCCAAGCAGGGATACGGAAATGGCTCAAACGGCGAAGGCGCAAGAACCTTCCATGGAGGAGATCCTCGCCTCCATCCGCCGGATCATCGCCGACGACGAGCGCAAGACGCGGCCGCCCGAGCCCTCCAAGCTGGCGCCCACGGCCGCGCCGCCCGAGCCCGCCACGCCGCCGCCCGAAGCACCGGAACCCGCGCCCGAATACGCGTCCGCTCCGCCGCCACGCCTGGCTGCCGGACAGGAGACCGAAGACGTCATGCCCTCGAGCATGGACGCCGCCGTGGCCAAGGATAGCGAGGAAGCAACCGATGACCGCGCGGCTGATGTGCTCGACCTGACCGAATCCATGGCAGCGCCTGCGCCGCCGCCGGTGTTCCGCACCATCGAAGGCCAGTCGGATGTGTTCTTCAGCGAGCAGGCTGACCCTGCGCCGCCGCCTCCGCGTGCGGAGGAGCCGGCGCGGCCCGGCCGCGAGCCGGACGAAAGCCCGCTGATGTCTTTCTCCACCAGCGCGGCGGTGAATGCCGCCTTCAACACGCTCGCCCATACCATGTTGACGCAAGATGCGCGCACGCGGGAAGACCTGGTGACGGAAATGATGCGACCCATGCTCAAGGCTTGGCTCGACGATAACTTGCCGGGGCTGGTCGAGCGGGTGGTGCGGGCCGAGATCGAGCGCGTCTCCCGCGGTCGCGGCTAACACATCACGGGGGAGCGCCGGGCGGAACCCCTCAGGCCCGAGCCGTTGACTTCGCGGGGGCTGCCGGGTTTCTTGCCCGCCACGCGACCCCGACAATTGATACGGAAATGATCGACAAGACCTATCAGCCTTCCGAGGTGGAAGGCCGCATCTACGCCGCTTGGGAAGGGTCTGGGGCGTTCCGCGCCGGGCGGCCGGAGCGGCGCGACGCGGAGCCGTTCTGCATCGTCATCCCTCCGCCGAACGTCACCGGCTCGCTGCATGTGGGCCACGCACTCGACAACACGCTGCAAGACATTCTGGTGCGCTACCAACGTATGCGCGGCAAGGACGTTCTGTGGCAGCCCGGCACCGACCACGCCGGCATCGCCACGCAGATGGTGGTCGAGCGCCAGCTAATGGAACGGCAGCAGCCCGGCCGGCGTGAAATGGGACGCGAGGCCTTCCTCAAGCGCGTTTGGGAATGGAAGGAAGAGTCCGGCGGCACCATCATCCATCAGCTCAAGCGGCTCGGCGCCTCCTGCGACTGGTCGCGCGAACGCTTCACGATGGACGAAGGCCTGTCGCGCGCGGTGATCAAGGTCTTCGTCGAGCTCTATCGCGCCGGGCTGATCTACAAGGACAAGCGGCTGGTCAATTGGGACCCGAAGCTGCTCACCGGGATCTCCGATCTCGAAGTCGAGCAGGTGGAGAAAAAGGGCCATCTATGGCACTTGAAGTATCCGATAGAGGGTATTGAAAACGAATACATAATTGTCGCCACCACCAGGCCGGAAACAATGCTGGGCGACACCGCCGTGGCGGTGCATCCGGGCAATGAGCGGCTTAAGCACCTGATCGGCAGAAAAGCGGTCCTGCCGCTGGTGGGCCGCCGCATCCCGATCATCGGCGACGACTACGCCGATCCGGAGAAGGGCACTGGCGCGGTGAAGATCACACCTGCGCACGACTTCAACGACTTCGAGGTGGGCAAGCGGCACAAGCTGCCGCTGGTCAACATCTTCACGCCGGAGGCCAAGCTTAATCTCGCCGGCAACGCAGAATTCATGGCGGGCGTTTCTCCCTCGGATGAACTCGATGCGACGCTGGCGCTGCACGGCAAGGACCGTTTCGCCGCGCGCAAGCAGATCATCGACCGCCTGGAAGCGGCGGGGCTGATGGACAAGATCGAGCCCTATACCCACACGGTGCCGCATGGCGACCGATCCGGCGTGGTGATCGAGCCTTTCCTCACCGACCAGTGGTATGTCGACGCGAACACCCTGGCGCAGCCGGCGATCGCCGCGGTGCGCGAAGGCCGCACGGAATTCGTGCCCAAGAACTGGGAAAAGACCTTCTTCGAGTGGATGGAAAACATTCAGCCCTGGTGCATCTCGCGCCAGCTCTGGTGGGGCCACCAAATCCCGGCCTGGTATGGACCCGGCGGCAAGGTCTTCGTCGCGGAAACAGAAGCCGCGGCGAAAGCCGAAGCCAAGACGCATTACGGCAAGGAGATCGCGCTCACGCGCGACGAGGATGTGCTCGATACCTGGTTCTCTTCCGGGCTGTGGCCTTTCTCCACCCTCGGCTGGCCGGACGATACCCCGGAGCTCAAGCGCTACTACCCGACCAGCGTGCTGGTCACCGGCTTCGACATCATCTTCTTCTGGGTCGCGCGCATGATGATGATGGGTCTGCACTTCATGCAAGAGGTGCCGTTCCGCACGGTCTTTCTGCACGGCTTGGTCAGTGACGAGCGTGGGCAGAAGATGTCGAAGTCCAAGGGCAACACCATCGATCCGCTGGAACTGATCGACCAGTTCGGGGCCGACGCCCTGCGTTTCACGCTTGCCGCCATGACCTCGCAAGCGCGGCGGGACGTGAAGCTCTCGGCCAAGCTGGTGGAAGGCTATCGCAACTTCGGCACCAAGCTATGGAATGCCGCGCGTTTTGCCGAGATGAACGGCTGTGTGCGGGTGGCCGGCTTCGATCCCACAAGGACGACGGAGACACTCAACCGCTGGATCGTGCACGAGACGGCGAAGGCCAACCGCGAGGTCACCGAGGCGCTGGAAGGCTACCGCTTCAACGACGCCGCTTCCGCCACCTACCGCTTCGTTTGGAACGTGTTCTGTGACTGGTACGTGGAGTTTTCCAAGCCGCTTTTGACTGGCGCCGATGGCACGGCCAAGGATGAGACGCGTGCCACCGCAGCTTGGGCGCTCGACCAGATTCTTAAGCTGCTGCATCCCTTCATGCCCTTCCTCACCGAAGAGCTGTGGCAGGTGACCGCGGAGCAGGGGCCGAAGCGTGACACGCTGCTGATCACTGCCCCTTGGCCGCAGGAGAATTTCGAGGATGCCGCGGCGGAAGCCGAGATCGGCTGGGCGATCGACCTGATCACTGCGATCCGCTCGGTGCGCGCGGAGATGAACATTCCGCCGGCGACCAAAATCCCGCTCGTGCTGGCGGGCGTGTCGGCTCAGACCAAGGCGCGCGCCGGGCGCTGGGCGGAATTCTTGCAGCGGCTCGCGCGCGTGCCCGACATCAGCTTTGCGGACACCGCTCCCGCCGGATCGGTGCAGCTTGTGGTGCGCGGCGAGGTGGCGGCGCTGCCGCTCAAGGACGTGATCGATCTTAACGCCGAGCGCACGCGGCTCGACAAGGAGCTCGCCAAGGCCGACGCCGATATCAAGCGCGTGGACGTCAAGCTCTCGAACGAGAGATTCGTGGCCAATGCTCCCGAAGAGATCATCGAGGGCGAGAAGGAAAAGCGTCAGGAAGCCGAAGGCCGCCGCGCCAAGATTTTGGAGGCGCTGGAGCGGCTTAAAGGCGCGGCTTAATCATCCTTCCTCATTCGCAAAAGCGGGGGATCCAATTTTCTTGGTGGCGGCCCTGCATCGCCGCTTTTACGGGGGATGAGCGCTTTCATTCACGGAACGGCCTGCTGAGAAATGGCGAGCCCTTCAGCCCATAGCGCCACGGCACCTCCGCTGCTTTGGTGATCCCGATACGCGGTCCAGTGACGACGTCCGGCTCGTCGGTCCCTGCGCGCAAATCGAACGGCGGCTTGTCGAGCGGCAAGCCATTCTGCTTGCGTGAAATCGCCAGCGCTTGCCCCAATTTCCCTGGCCCGGAGCACAGCATCCGCTCTTGCTTCAGCCCGCGGCGGCGCCGCATCGCCGGAATGCCTGCGGTCGGTTCAAGCGCTCGGATCAGCACCGCGCTGGCGCTGCCTTCCTCCTCGCAGACGAAGTTCAGGCACCAGTGAATGCCGTAGGACCGATAGACATAGGCAAAGCCTGGCGGTCCGAACATCACGGCATTGCGCGAGGTTTGCCCCCCATAGGAATGTGCGGCCGGATCGGTGTGGTGATAGGCCTCGACCTCGACGATTCGGCCGCCGACGCCATTAACCATTAAGCTCATCCCGATCAATTCGGGCGCCACCTTATGAACGCTGCGGGCGAAAAAACTGCGGCGGAGGCGGGCAGGTTGCGGCATATGCCGCGGTTTCTACCTTGGACAACCTCCGGAGGACACAAGAAGGCCCGGATCAGCCCACTCACGGCCGGGCCGATGTGTCCCCGCCGCCACAGGGTTCAGGAGTTTTAAGCATTCTTGCGGGATGTCGCAGACCGCGCCGCGATTTAGCCATACGCTTCGCCGAGATCAATGCCTTCCCAAGCCACCGCGTGCTTCCAGCCGCAAGCTGGGCTGGAAAAGGCTGTAGGGGGCAGGGGCCCGGAAGTTTGATGGACGCGAAGACCAAAATCAATCTGAAGGCCAAGCTGCCCAGCCGGCACGTTACCGAAGGTCCCGAGCGCGCTCCGCACCGTTCTTATTATTACGCGATGGGTTTGACCACCGGTCAGATCCACCAGCCCTTCGTGGGCGTGGCGAGCTGCTGGAATGAAGCGGCTCCCTGCAATATCGCTTTGATGCGCCAAGCCCAAGCGGCGAAAAAGGGCGTGGCCTCAGCCGGCGGCACCCCCCGCGAGTTCTGCACCATCACCGTGACCGACGGCATCGCCATGGGCCATGCCGGCATGTATTCGTCGCTGCCCTCGCGCGAGGTCATCGCGGATTCCGTCGAGTTGACCATGCGCGGCCACGGCTATGACGCGCTTATCGGCATCGCCGGCTGCGATAAATCGCTGCCCGGCATGATGATGGCCATGTGTCGGCTCAATGTCCCCTCAATCTTCATCTATGGTGGCTCAATCCTGCCCGGCACCTTTAAAGGCAAGCAGGTGACGGTGCAGGACGTGTTTGAGGCCGTGGGAAAGCATTCGGTCGGCGATATGTCGGACGAAGATCTGGAAATGCTCGAGCAAGTGGCCTGTCCCTCGGCTGGCGCCTGCGGCGCGCAGTTCACCGCCTACACGATGGCCACGGTTTCCGAGGCCATCGGGCTCGCTTTGCCTTATTCGGCCGGGGCGCCCGCGCCCTACGAAATCCGCGATGCCTTTTGCATGACGGCCGGCGAGCAGGTCATGGCGCTGATCGCTGAAGGCATCCGGCCGCGCGATATCGTGACCCGCAAGGCGCTGGAGAATGCGGCTGCGGTGGTGGCGGCCTCCGGCGGGTCGACCAATGCAGCACTGCACCTGCCGGCGATCGCGCATGAATGCGGCATCGAATTCAGCATGTTCGACGTCGCCGAGATTATGAAGCGCACGCCTTATATCGCGGACCTGAAGCCGGGAGGTAAATACGTCGCCAAGGACATGTTCGAGGTTGGCGGCATTCCGCTGCTGATGAAGACGCTGCTCGACCACGGCTACCTGCATGGCGACTGCCTGACCGTGACCGGCCGCACCATTGCCGAAAACATGAAAAGCGTGAAGTGGAACCCCGACCAGGACGTGGTTTACCCGGCGAACAAGCCGATGAGCGCGACCGGCGGCGTTGTCGGACTGAGGGGCAACCTGGCTCCGGAAGGAGCGATCGTGAAAGTGGCCGGGATGACGGTGCTGAAATTCACCGGCCCGGCGCGCTGCTTCGACGGCGAAGAGGCCTGTTTCCAGGCGGTGAAGGACAAAAAATACAAGGAAGGCGAGGTGCTGGTCATCCGCTACGAGGGTCCCAAGGGTGGACCCGGCATGCGTGAGATGCTTTCCACCACCGCTGCCCTCTATGGCCAGGGCATGGGCAACAAAGTGGCGCTCATCACCGACGGACGTTTCTCCGGCGCGACGCGTGGCTTCTGCGTCGGGCATGTCGGCCCGGAGGCTGCGGAGGGCGGGCCGATTGGGCTTCTGCGCGACGGCGATATCATTGAACTCGATGCCGAGAACGGCACGCTCAACGTGAAGCTCGGCGACGCGCAACTGGAAACGCGCAAGCGCGAATGGAAGCCGCGCCAAAATCATTCAGGCTCGGGGGCCTTGTGGAAATACGCCCAGCAGGTGGGATCGGCGCTGCACGGCGCGGTGACGCATCCTGGCGGCAAGGGCGAAAAGGTAACCTATGCGGATATCTAGTATTCTTGTCAGTGCTTTGGCGGTCGGCCTTTTGCTCGGAGCGGAGCCGTCGATCGGCTTCGACGGCAATTCACCGAGCAACAACCTGTCGCCGCTGGAAGCCTTCCGCAGCGGTGCCCAGGCGCTCAAGGTCGGCGAGACCGACAAAGCCATAACTTCCCTGCAATACGCCGCTGAAAACGGCCACGCGCTGGCGCAATGGAAGCTCGGGCGCATGTATGCCGATGGCGATGGCGTTCCGCATGACGACCTGCGCGCCTTCGAATATTTCCGCCGTATCGTCAAAAGCTACAGCGATGATGTCGGCAATGCGCCGCAGCCGCGCTTTGTCGCCAATGCCTTCGTTGCACTCGGCCACTACTATCGCGACGGCATTCCGAATTCTCCGGTGAAGCCGGATCCCAATCGCGCACGCGATATGTTTTCCTACGCGGCGTCGTTCTTCGGCGACCCGGATGCGCAATTTCACCTTGGCCGGCTCTATCTGAAGGGTGAGGGCGTGCGGAAAGACCCGAAGCTTGCGGTGCGCTGGCTGGCGCTGGCCGCGAACAAGGGCCAGTACGAGGCGCAGGCGACACTCGGGCAGATTCTATTCCGCGGCGAGAACGTGCCGCAGCAGCGGCCGCTCGGCCTGATGTGGCTGACGTTGGCGAGCGATGGCTCGAGCGACCAGGTTTCCTGGATCGCTGATGCCCGCGAGGCCGCCTTCAAGCAGGCGACCGAAGACGAACGCGCGCTCGCGCTGGCGTTGATCGAGCGCCGCCTGAATCGCCGCGATTGGTGAAAGCGCGCGCGCTGACCGATCCACTTTCGCTAGCGCGGCTCGATCGCCAGATCGATAAAAACCGGCACGTGATCGGACGGCCGCTCCCACGCCCTTACGTGCTTGTCGATGCCCGCACCGCTGAGCCGGTCGGCAGCTTGCGGCGAGAGCAGCATGTGGTCGATGCGAATGCCGCGGTTCCTTTGCCAGGCTCCGGCTTGATAGTCCCAGAAGGTATAGACCCCGGCGGCATCAGTGGTGGCCCGCACCGCGTCAATCAATCCCAAATTGGTCAGGGCCCGGAAGTGCTGCCGGGTCTGCGGCAGGAATAGTGCGTCGTTGACCCAAGCTTCGGGGTTGGAGACGTCGATCCCTTCCGGAATGACATTGAAATCTCCGGCCAATACCCAAGGCTCCTCCAGCGACAGTCGCTCATCTGCATAGGCAAGAAGCCGCTTCATCCATTTGATTTTATAGTCATATTTTTCAGTGTCAGGCGGATTTCCATTCGGCAGATAGAGATTGGCGATGCGGATCACGCCGCTCCTTGTGGAAAACTGCGCCTCGAGGAAACGCGCCTGGGCATCACTTTCGTCGCCGGAAAGGCCCCGCTTCACCTCGTCAAAAGGCAATTTGGACAGAAAAGCAACGCCGTTGAAGGCTTTTTGCCCGTGCGTGGCGATGTTGTAACCCAGCGATTCTAAGCTTTCCCGCGGGAAGTCCTGGTCGATGCATTTGGTTTCTTGCAGGCAAACGATGTCCGGCTGCCGGGCGGCAAGCCAGGAGATCAGATTGTCCAGCCGTTGTTTTATGGAATTAACGTTCCAGGTGGCGATCCGCATGGCGGGCTACCTAACCCAAAGCGGCGCCGAGTGTAAGGCAGGCAGGCAAGCAAAACCGGCTAAATGACAAGCGTTATCACGTGCACAGGGCGCCGCCATGTGCTAAGAAATCCTCCCGCGAAAAGCGAAATAAATGTCGAAGGTGGGAAACTGGGTGGGAGGCTCAACGCGGACTTCGACATGAAGTCCAGTGCGGACAAGGATGCAGAAACACACTTCATCGCAAGGGGCTCAAGTGGCGCAACGCGTCCGCGTGGCTGGGAGAATAAGAAGCCGGACATTGATGCTAGGGGCGGCTGTCGTGCTGATCGGCCTGACAGGCATTTGGCTCGCAGGTGGATTTACCAGCTCCAGCGGAGCGGTCGCCCAATCGCAACGCGAGCGGGGGCAGGGCGGCAGCCGCGGTGTTCCGGTCGAGACTGCGCAGGCGGCGAAAAAGAAGGTTCCGGTCCGGATTGAATCACTGGGCACCGTGACGCCGATTGCGAGCGTCGCCGTCAAAACCCGCATCGATACCGAAATCGTCCAGGTCCATTTCGAGGACGGCGCTTTCGTCAAACAGGGCGATCTGCTGTTCACGCTCGACAGCCGGGCGTTGCAAGCTCAACTGAAGGAGAAAGAGGGCGCGATGGGGCGCAACCGCGCTGCGTTGGAAGGCGCCGAGCGCGATGTGCGGCGCTACACCGAACTGATCGCCAAGGGCGCCACCACCCAGCTCAATCTCGATAATGCGATCACCCAGGCCAACGTGTTGCGTGGTCAGGCGGTGGCGGATGAATCGGGGGTCGAGCACCTGAAGGTGCAGATTGGCTATTGCACCATGCGGGCACCGATCTCCGGCCGCGCCAGCATGGCTGCTGTAAAGGTCGGTAACTTCGTGCGCTCGGCCGATTCCGTGCCGCTCGCGACCATCATCCAGGCGGCGCCGGTCTACGTGAGTTTCCCGGTCCCGCAGCGCAGCCTGCCGGATCTGCGCGAAGCCTTGCGCGCAGGGACGGCGACCATTCAGGCGGCGATTCCTGGCGATACGCGCCATTCCTTGGGACAGGTGACGATGATCGAAAACACGGTGGACGCGACCACCGGGATGGTCATGGCGCGGGCCACCATGCCCAATACCGACGATCTCTTGTGGCCGGGCACACTGATCACAGTACGTATGACCGTTCGCGACGAAAATGCCGTGACAGTTCCTTCGCCGGCGGTTCAGGTCAGCCAGACCGGATCCTTCGTCTTTGTGGTAAAGGATGGCGCGGCCACCGTTCAGCCGGTAACCGTGGCGCGCAGCGTTGACGGGGAGAGCGTAATAGCGAGCGGGCTGGCCGGCGACGAGACGGTCGTGACCGCCGGTCATCTGCTGCTGTCGGACGGCACCCGCGTGGCTGCGCGGGAAGGCAAGCCGGGCTCTTAGCTATGGGTATTTCCGAACTCTGCATCCGGAGGCCGGTCTTCACATCGCTGGTCACGATGACGATTATCGTGTTCGGCGTCTTTGCTTACCGGCTGCTGCCGGTGGCCGCTTTGCCGTCTGTTGAATTCCCGACCATTACCGTCAACGCCAATTTGTCCGGCGCCAGCCCGGAGACGATGGCCGCTTCGGTAGCTGCGGTGATCGAACGCGAGCTCTCGACCATTTCCGGCATCCGATCGATTACCTCGACATCTACTCTTGGCCGCACCCGCATTACCGTTCAGTTCGATCTGGAACGCGATATCGATGGAGCTGCGCTCGACGTGCAGTCGGCGCTATCGGTTGCAAATCGGCGCATGCCGCCGGAGATGACGGACCCGCCGAGTTTTCGCAAGGTCAATCCCGGAGATTTCTCCATCCTGGTGATCAGCCTGCGGTCGGCGACGCTGCCGTTGTCGACGGTGGATGAATACGCGCAGCTCGTGCTGGCACAGCAGATTTCACAGCTCCCCGGCGTAGCGCAGGTCGATATCAACGGCTCGCAGAAATTCGCCGTGCGCGTGCAGGTGGACCCGATCGCGGCAGCGGCGCGCAATGTTTCGCTAGAAGAAATCCGCCGCGTCATCATCCAGGCCAATTCCAATTCGCCTGTCGGTACTCTGTTCGGCGACAGGCAGAACACCACCTTGGTTGCCACCGGTGCCATGCGCCGGGCGGACGAATACAAACGGGTGGTGGTCGCCTATCGCAACGGCGCGCCGGTCATGCTCGACGAGATCGCCCGCGTTGTCGACGCCGTGGAAAATGACAAGATCGCCACCTGGTTCAATGACGAGCGCGCCATCGTGCTCGGCATTCAGAAGCAGCCCGGCGCCAACACCATCGCCGTAGTGGATTCCATCCGCGACCGCCTGGACAAATTCCGCGCCCAGGTGCCGCCGGCGATCTCGCTGGAATTTCTCAACGACCGCTCAATCTCCATTCGTGAGTCAGTGCATGACGTGCAGGTTACGCTGGCAATTGCGGTGTCGCTGGTCATCCTCGTGATCTTCCTCTTCCTGCGCTCCGTCTCGGCTACCATCATTCCGGCGCTGGCGGTGCCTGTGTCGCTGATCGGCACATGTGCGATGATGTACGCGCTGGGATTTTCCATCAACAACATGACGCTCCTGGCGTTGACCCTGTCGGTCGGTTTCGTGGTCGACGATGCCATCGTGATGCTGGAGAACATCGTCCGCCATATCGAAAATGGCATGCGCCCGTTCGAAGCGGCGCTGAAAGGCGCACGCGAGATCGGCTTCACCATCGTTTCGATTACCTTCGCATTGATCGCGGTCTTCATTCCGGTCTTGTTGATGGGGGGTATCGTCGGCCGCGTGTTCCGAGAATTTGCCGTCACGGTGGCGGTGGCAATCTTTATCTCCGCTTTCGTCTCCCTGACGCTAACTCCGATGTTGTGCGCACGCGTATTGCGCCATCACAGCCCAGACGAAAAGCAAAACATTGTGCTGCGCGCCTTCGAAGCGCTGTTCCAAAGGGGCTTCCGTGGCTATGAAGCCTCGCTGAACTGGGTGCTGGCCTACAAGCCAGTGATGCTTCTGGTAACGCTTGGGACTCTGGTCGCCACCATTGTGCTTTTTATGCAGATTCCCAAAGGATTTTTCCCGCAAGAAGACACCGGGTTCATTTCCGGCAGCACTGAAGGTAATTCCGATATTGCCTTCCCGGCGATGGTTGAGCTGCAAAAGCAGGTCGCAAAGGTCGTCCGCGACGATCCCACCGTGGAGACAATCAATTCGACGGTGGGTCCGACCGGCGCCAACGCGGCGGCCAATTCCGGCCGTCTGTTTATCAAGCTGAAGTCGCGCGCGGAACGCACGGAGTCAGCGAACCAGATCATTCAGCGCTTGCGGCGGACGGCGAACCAGATTCCGGGCATCAAGGTGACGTTTCAGCCGGTCCAAAATCTGAATATCACCGGCCGTTTCTCGAAGAGCCAGTATCAGTACACGCTGCAATCAAGCGACACTGCCGCGCTCTACGCCGCCGCCCCGATCATGCGAGACAAGATCGCCAACGTGCAAGGCGTCGTGGACGTTGAAACTGATCTGTATATTACCAATCCGCAGATGACGGTGGAGATCGACCGCGAACGCGCAGCAATCTACGGCATTTCAATCGAGCAGGTCCGGCAGGAGATGTTCAACGCCTTCGGTTCGCGCGAGGTGGCCACGATCTTCACCTCCGACAACGACTATGCGGTCATTCTTGAAACCAAGCCGGAATTCCAGACCGATACTTCGGCGTTGTCGCGCATCCATATTAAGACCGCCAGCGGGACATCCGTGCCGCTGGAGGCGGTCACGCTCATCACACCGACAGTCGGTCCGCTGCTGGTGAATCATCAGGGTTCGCAGCCCGCGGTAACCATCTCCTACAATCTCGTGCCCGGCGTCGCGCTTGGAACCGCACAGAGCGCCATCGAAGAGATTGCCCGCGAAACGATCCCAGACAACGTGGTGGGGGGGTTCCAGGGCACGGCGCAGGTGTTCGAGGATTCCAAAAAAGGCCAGCCGATCCTGCTGCTGGCGGCGATCTTCGCCGCCTACGTGCTGCTCGGTATCCTGTACGAAAGCTTCATCCATCCGATCGTGATCATCTCCGGCTTGCCATCCGCCGGCGTCGGCGCGCTGCTGACCTTGACGGCCTTCAAATTGGACCTGTCGGTGATCGCCATGATCGGCGTCGTGATGCTGGTCGGCATCGTGATGAAGAACGCCATCATGATGCTCGACTTTGCCATCGTCCGCCGACGTGTTGGCCTATCCGCCGAGGCGGCCATCCGCGAGGCCGCGCTGCTCCGCTTCCGCCCGATCATGATGACGACCTTCTCGGCGATTTTTGGCACCTTGCCGATCGCGCTTGGCGCTGGAGCGGGGGCCGAATTGCGCCAGCCCCTCGGCATCGCGGTGGTCGGCGGACTGTGCTTCTCCCAACTCCTGACGCTCTATATCACTCCGGTGATCTATACCTATCTCGACGGGTTCGACCGTATTCTCAAGCGTCGTCTCGATCCCCCGAAGGAAGAACTTCCGGAAGAAGAGCAGGCAGAGCCGCGCCCGGTTGCTGCCGAGTAGCCAAGCCGGATTGCGATGCAGCATGCGGCTAATCGGCTGTGCGCGGGGTCGCATTGCGCGCGGCCGCGAGGCCGCATAGCATTGGCCACCTTTTTCCATCACGGGCAGGTCTTAGGCCATGGCGTACAACATTCTCCTACTGGGCGCGTCTTATGGGTCGCTGCTCGCCTCTAAGCTGCTGTTCGGCGGCCACACGATTCACCTGGTCTGCCTGCCGGCCGAAGCCGACCTCATCAACGCCGAAGGCTTTAAGGTCAAACTGCCGGTTCGCGGCCGCGCCGAACCCGTTCTGCTGGAATCGCGCAAGCTGCCGGGGAAGGTCACGGCGGGTCCGGCGACAGGCGTCGATCCGAAGCAATATGCCCTCGTCGGCCTTTGCATGCAGGAACCGCAGTATCGCACCGCAGGCGTGCGCGAATTGCTCGATGCGATCGGCAAAGCGCGCGTGCCATGCATGTCGATCATGAATATGCCGCCGTTGCCTTACATGAAACGCATCCCGGGTCTCGATCATGCGGCGCT
>JAXDOO010000060.1:0-3930 GCA_034668865.1 Alphaproteobacteria bacterium | reverse complement strand
CGATCTTGTAGCCGCCGGCCTTCATTTGCGCGAGGACGTCTTTCACGGCATGCGCCGTCCAGACGTGCACGTCGTGCATCAGCACAATGCCCTTGCCGTGTTTCTTGAGCTTATCCATCACCGATTGTACGACCTGTTCAGGCTTGCGGTATTTAAAGTCGAACGAATCGAAGTCGGTCGAGAACACCGCAAGGTTGCGGGAACCGAAATAGGTCATGATCTCCGGCGGTTGTTTCAAATACGGCGGACGGATAAAGGCCGCTTCATAGCCGGCATCGCCGATCGCGATCTTGACCGCGCTGATGCCCTTCTCGATCTCGTCCTTCGGCTCGTAGTCGCGCACTTCGCGCTTGCCGCCGCCGACATTCATGCTGCCGCGGGTCTTACTCAGGTCCTGATGCGTCCAGGTGTGCGAGCCGATCGTGTGGCCGCCCTCGGCGACCTTTTTCAGGATGTCCGGAAAATCGACGGCGTTGCGGCCGATCGCAAAGAAGATGGCTTTCACGCATTCCTCAGCCAAAGCCTGCAACACGATCGGCGTTGTCGGCCACGGGCCGTCATCGAAAGTCAGTACGACTTCGCCTGGCCGCAGGAAGTCATACATCTTGAAATGTTCAAAGCCGAAGCCGGGACCCCCGGTGGTGTCGATTTCGACCACGCGCGACACGCCGAGTGCGTTCGGATTCTTGCACGACAGATCGGCGATCCGCGCGACAGCCGGACCAAGAGCAGGAGCGGAAGCTGTGATTGACGCCGGCGCCACCGGCACCGCCGGTGCGGCGCTCATCGGCGCTGGGTCCGGCATCATCGGACCCAGGACGCGTTGCGCCTGGGCGACGCTGAGCGTCGCTAACGACAGTGAAATGGCAAGGATATAGAATTTAGCCCGCATCATATTCTCCCTCCCGCATCGCGCGGATAGCTCTGGTGCAGACGCGCCGCCCCGGCGGCGGCCCCGTCGAGTCGCTTCAACCACTATTTTGGCATGATGATGCCTCAGCCCTGAGTTTTTAGTAAACAGAATCAGCTTGCGGCGCGTAGTTCCTTGTTGACGGCCGCCACAATTCGGGCATCCGACGGTTCGATGTCGGAGGAGAAGGCGGCGGCAATATGGCCGTCGCGGCCCACCAGGTATTTATGGAAGTTCCATCGCGGGACCTCAAGCGGGCGTTCGCCCGCTGCCCACTTGTAAAAGGGGTGCGCCGTGGCTCCCTTGACGGTAACCTTTTCCGCCAGTGGAAAGGTGACGCCATATTTGCCATGCGCGGTGTGGCCTATTTCCGCCAGGCCGCCGGGTTCCTGACCCCCGAAATCGTTTGACGGCACGCCGATCACCAATAGTCCCTTATCGCGGAAGCGCGTCCACAACTCCTGCAATCCTTCATATTGAGGGGTGTAGCCGCAGAGGGAGGCCGTGTTGACGACCATGATAGGCTTGCCCGCGTGTTCCCCGAGGCGAAGGTCTCCGCCTTCCAGCCGTTTGAAGGAGAAGGCATAGGCGGTCGGGCGGCTCATTTCAGGCGAGAGGGCTTGCGCCCGCGCGGCCGGCGAGGGGCTTTGTGCGAGGGCTGGCGTCGCCCAGGCGCCTGCAAGCAGGACCAGAAATTCTCGGCGATCCTGCAGCATGTCCGCCTCACGGTTTGTAAGGTGTGCCGATGAAGTCGCGCTTGACCAGAGCGAGGCCGGCATGCCGAAGAAGGTCATAGGCAGTGGTGCAATGGAAATAGAAATTCGGCATCGAGTGATTCAACAATAGCCCTTGCCCGGTATAGGTGCGCTCGCCGCTCGAACCCTTGACCTTGATTTCCTTGTTCTCAGTGCCGTCGATCTGCGAGGGCTTAAGCCCTTTGAGAAAACCGACCACCTGCGCAATAAGCGCCTTCAGCTCGGGAATCGTACTGTCGTCTTTTCCGACAGCAGGGCCCTCGACCCCCGCGAGCATGCTGCAAACCCGCGACGGATGCCGGCAGGCTTCCTGCACCTGGCGCCCCATCGAGTACATGTCGGGAGAAAGACGCATGCTTAAAAGCACAGAAGGATCAATCTTCTTCTGTTCGGCATAAGCCGCAGCCTTGTCGAGGATATCGGACAGGGCGGTAAGATGCTGAATGAAAATCGGCACGGAAACGGAATACATCGAGATCGGCACGGCGGTACCCCGGTTGGACAAAGGGATGCCAAAGCTTAGCCGTTTTCCGCCGCGCCTCAACCGTTTAGAGGTTATCGGTCGCTGCCGAATTCGCTTTTTTTCGTAATCTCGGTCTCGCTACGGCTTGGCAGTTTGTTGTCAGGCGGCCGCCGCTGATCGCTGTCCTCCGCGGTACGCCCCGTCTTACGGACGTCCTTGTTGCTGCCAGGCCCTTGCTTGCGGGTACCGTCATCTTTGTCAGTGATGTAAGGGCCGCGCGGTCCATTCTCCGGCTCGCCGGTAGGCGTGTCGTCACCGATGCTCATTTGTCCCTTGCCCATGGCAATTTCCTCTGTGCTCAGAAATCAAAACCGGTGGCAGGGGTCTGGTTCCGATGCTTATGCGCCGCATTTGCGCCAAAGGCTGCTTCCAAGGTCGGAAGCTTGCTAGGAAGATAGTCGCCCTTTGGGCCCTATTTGCCCCGAGGTGAGCCTCCCGCTTGGGTCTGGTTGTTACATACCGGCTTGAAATGGCTTGATTCGCCGTGCGCGGCCTCCCGTGCTGCCTGGAACCGGCGAGGTCTTGAAGGCGTTCTACATGACGCTTATGTCCCGCCCCGTCGGATTGAGAGGGTTCCAACTTGTTACGCTTTCTTTTCCCATCGTTCGAAAAGCCAGATGCGGGCCGGCGCTATGTTAATATTGAGCCGGAAAGCCACGATTTCCGCGGCGTCGGAACGGTGCTGCTGCTCGCAGCCACTTGCGGCGTCGCGCTCGCCTTGTGGGAGCCGTCGCATCAGGTTACCACTCCTTTCGCTACCGCCTCGGCCTCACGATCCGTAACTGCATCGACTGCATCGGCCGGCGCGTCGAAGGTTGCTGTGCCGGAAACCACGGCGACCGCGGATGCCGAAGACGATCAGTCCACTCCGACGGTGAAGCTCTCCACTTTGTGCTCGCAACGCGCTACCGCGCGGCGCGATTGCGCCAGCGCTAAAGCCGTTAAGGATGCGCGGTTGACGGCGCCGGATCCCGTTCCCGCCTCTGCTTCTGCCCGTACTTCTGCTTCTGTCCCCGCTTCGGACGCCGCGCCCGTCTCTGCTTCTGCGCCTGCGCCGTCGAGGGAAGCGCCCCGGGCGGCGGTCGCGAAGGCGCCGGATCCCGTTCCTGCCTCTACCTCTGCAGCTTCGGCTTCTGCGCCTGCGCCTGCGCCGTTGAGGGAAGCGCCCCGGGCCGCGCTCGCGAAGGCGCCCGACCCCGTTCCTGCCTCTGCTTCTCCTCGTCCTCCTGCTTCCATCCCCACTTCGGCCGCTGCGCGCGTCTCTCCTTCTGCGTCTGCGCCGTCGAAGGAAGTGCCACCGGCCGTGGTCGCCGCCGTGTTCGCCGCCACCGCGAACGTTCCAAGGAAACGGCCGCACCCTGTGGAAGAAGCGCCGGGGGAACGGCTGGTGAGGGTTTATGACCAGGTAATGCCCGACGGCCGGCGGGTCCCCGTTTATCGGCGGGTCGGCAGTGGCAGCCTTGAGAGGGGCGCGATCGTCGACGGCGAATATCGCGCATACCGTCCAGCGCGGCGGGACAATCTAGAACCGCCGACCGGACGTTATTTCGGTCTGCAATAATCCCACGTATCTGCAAGCCCGACTATCTGCGGCGCCCTCCCTTATGGGGGCGAGCGGTTGACGGGCCGGAGAGAAATCCCTTCGCGTTGCGCTTAACGCCTTTACTCCCCGGACGTTTCGCCGGCATTGCCATGAGTGCTATCGTCGGCTGCAGATTTTTCGGGGAGGAGCTGATGCGTTT
>JAXDOO010000059.1:0-7175 GCA_034668865.1 Alphaproteobacteria bacterium | reverse complement strand
TGTCAGCCCGAGCGCGAAGATGGTCGCCTGCCCGGCATTGAGCACCGCGAGCGAGACGTAGGAATTCACGCTCGCGGCTTCATAGCGCTCCATGGATTTGTCATAGCGCTTGGCTTCGCGCTGCTCGGCGCTGAAATATTTCACCGTTTCATAGTTGAGTAGCGAGTCGATCGCTTTTGTATTGGCGTCACTGTCGCTCTCGTTCATTTTGCGGCGAATGCCGATCCGCCATTCGGTCGCGTAATAGGTATAAGAGGTGTAGAGCACGATGGTGGCGAAGATCACCGCCACGTAACGCCAGTCGAACATATAGAGCAGCACGCCGACGATCATCAGCAACTCGATGATGGTGGGCGCGGCTTGCAAGATCACCATCCGGACGATGGTCTCGATGCCGTTGCGCCCGCGTTCCAAAACACGCGTCAAACCGCCGGTCTTGCGCTCGAGATGGAAGCGCAGCGACAGCTCATGCATGTGCTTGAACGTCATCAGCGCGAGATTGCGCACCGCGTTCATCGCCACCTTGGCGAACATGCCGTCGCGCGCCTGAGTGGTCAGCGCCATGATGATGCGCATGGCGCCGTAGGCAACGGTCCAGACAAAGCCGGCGAGGATCACCCAGCCAGGCACCGACAATTCAAAGGGCGCACTTGGTTGTCCGGTCAGCGCGTCGGTGGCCCATTTGAAGGTGAAAGGCACCGCGATGGTCGCGAGCTTGGCGACCAGCAACAGCGCCATGGCGAACGTGACCCGCGCTTTTAGGTCGGGGCGGTCGGAGGGCCAGATATAGGGCCAGAGCCGGCGCACAGTCTGCAGCAGGGTGCCGTCGGCGCCTTCCCCGGAAACATCGCGCTTTAGCGACCGAATGGATCGAACTTGGATATCGCTCATGCCCTGCCTAATGCGCCCCAGCCTGCGCATGGGGCAGACCGCTGACCATTCATATAAGGGATTTCGGGGGAAGGTCACGCGCCAAAGCGGCATCATCGTGGCCTTGCGGAACCGTATTCCCGGCCGCGGCGTTACCGCAGCCCGCCTTGACGCTCCCTAGAGGGAAATGCCACATCCGAATCATGAGCATGCTTCGAACTATCTGTGTCTATTGCGGCTCCGGCCCGGGCAAAAACCCCGCCTTCGTCAAAGCCGCGCGCAAATTCGGAAAAATCCTGGCGGAAAACGACATCGGCTTGATCTATGGCGGCGGCTCCATCGGGCTGATGGGTGAGCTCGCCAAATCGGTGCTCAAGCATGGCGGCAAAGTCACTGGCGTGATCCCGGAATTTCTGATCGCACGCGAGCGCATGCTGGAGGAGGCGCAGGAGGTGGTCGTCACCCAGGACATGCACGAGCGCAAGCGGATCATGTTCGAGCGTTCTGACGCCTTCGTCGCATTGCCGGGCGGCGTCGGCACACTGGAAGAAACGGTCGAGCAGCTCACATGGTCACAGCTCGGCCGGCATAAAAAACCAATTCTTGCCGCCAACATCGAGCATTTCTGGGAGCCGCTCTGTGTATTGTTCGAGCACATGGAGAAGCTGGAATTCATCCGGCCCGGCTTAACGGTGAAGCTTCTGGTCGCCGACTCTGTCGAGGAAATTCTGCCGGCCCTGCGCGCGGCGCTTGCACCGGTTCCGCCCGAAGAAAAGAAAATGAAGACGGTCGAGCCCGAGCAGATGTGATTACGCTCGCGGCACACCGGCGTCCGCCGCATCGCTGCCATGGAACATGCGAGCGATGCCGGCCGCCGCCGCAGCCGCCTCACAATTCGAGCAGGGCCGCGACGTTGAATAGAGCAAACAACCGCTCAGGTCCGAACTGCCCAGCCGCGCCTGCGCCGCGCGCATTGCTTCCCGCTCGGCATGCGCCGTCCAATCTTTGCGCGTAATCACGCGGCTTGGTCCGAAGCCGATAATGCGGCGGTCTTTGACGACGACCGCGCCAAAAGGTTGGTCACCCGCGCGCACGGCTTCGTCTTTCATCCGGAACGCCGCCTCGATGAATTCCTGATGCTCGCGCGGCGCCGCTTTGGCGCGCGGCGCGAGCAAGGCCGCTGCCGCAATCGCCAGCACGGTCCGGCGCGTGCAGGCGCAGGTTTCCAGGCTGCTCAGCAGCCCAGTCGTTCCGCGTCGCGTATGCATAAAGGTCTTCCTTTAAGCCGCCGCCCCGCTCTTGATCAGCTTGTAAATAATGGAATCCATCAAGGCCTGGAATGAAGCGTCGATGATGTTGGGCGAGACGCCGACGGTGGTCCAGGTCTCATTATTCTCATCTTTGCTTTCGATCAAAACCCGCGTCACGGCTTCGGTACCGGAGTTGAGAATACGGACGCGGTAATCCGTCAGCTCGAGATTTTCGATATAGCGCTGGTATTTTCCCAAATCCTTGCGCAGCGCCACGTCGAGTGCATTGACCGGGCCGTTGCCCTCCCCGGCCGAGATCAGCGTCTCATGGCCGAGTTTCACTTTCACAATGGCGCTCGAAACGGCCACGCGTTCGCCTTTCGCATTGATGCGGTGCTCGACGTTCACATCAAAACGCTCGACGGTGAAGAAATCTGGCACTTTCCCCATCACACGCCGGGCCAGCACGTCGAATGAGGCGTCTGCCGATTCATAGGCATAGCCCGCGGCCTCACGGCTCTTCACTTCTTCCAGCAACCGCCCGATTCGGGGGTCGTCCTTGTCGACCTTGATTCCGATGCGCTCCAGCTCCGCCAGCACATTGGCGCGGCCGGCCTGATCCGACACCAGCAGCTTGCGCCGGTTGCCGACGCTTTCCGGCGCCACATGCTCATAGCTCTTTGCCCGTGTCGGCTCGCGCTGGCTGCCATTCTCAATATGTTCGACGTTGGCAAGATCAGCCTCCAGCTCTTTCACGATCGCAGAAGCATGAATTCCGGCTTTGGTGGCGAAGGCGCTCTCGCCCACATAAGGCGCGTGCCGGTTGGGGGCGCGGTTGAGCAGCTCGTCCAGCGCATGCGAAACCTGGGTGAGCCTCTTGAGCTTCTGCTCCGACACCGCGATCTCGAACTGTCCCGCATATTCGGGCTTCAACTTTAGAGTCGGAATGATGGAAACCAGATTGGCATTGCCGCAGCGCTCTCCCAATCCATTGAGCGTGCCCTGGATCTGTCGCGCGCCCGCGCGCACCGCGGCGAAGGAATTCGCCACCGCCTGCTCGGTATCGTTATGCGCATGGATGCCCACGTGTTCGCCAGGAATGTGCTTCACAACGTCGCCGACGATTGTTGCAACCTCGTGCGGCAGCGTGCCGCCGTTGGTGTCGCACAGCACCACCCAGCGCGCCCCTTGCTCATAGGCGGCCTTGGCGCAGGCCAGCGCGTATTTTGGGTTCGCCTTGTAGCCATCGAAGAAATGCTCGCAGTCGAGCAGCACCTCCCGACCTTTGGCTGTTGCAGCCTTTACGCTGTCGCGGATGGAGGCGAGGTTCTCATCCTCGGTGGTCTGCAGCGCCACACGCAC
The DNA here is from genome assembly GCA_034668865.1 of Alphaproteobacteria bacterium. Taxonomy (GTDB): domain Bacteria; phylum Pseudomonadota; class Alphaproteobacteria; order Rhizobiales; family Xanthobacteraceae; genus CANKHA01. Next base: position 3,693 of record JAXDOO010000059.1, on the reverse strand, counting down.
GTGATAGTCCCAGGATTTCGCGACAAAGCAGATCGCATCAGCCTTGGCCGCCAGCAGCGCCGCAAGGCCGGGATCGTTTGAGGTAGAGCGGCCAGGCCGCCGCGTCATACCAAAAGCGGTAAAGGTGCTTTGCAAAGATCGGCGCTCGGAAAAAAACTCTGTGTCGGTCGGGTTCGCCCCTGGATAGCCGCCCTCGATATAATCGATGCCGAGGTCGTCCAGCATGGCCGCGATCGCCATCTTGTCGGCCAATGTGAAGTCGACGCCGTTTGTCTGCGCGCCGTCGCGCAGCGTGGTGTCAAACAGATAGAGCCGTTGTTTCGGCATCGTTTCTCACAATACTCCGAAGACGTAGAGCGCGATGGCCGCGCCGATCACGAGGACCACAACCTTGAGCGCGATGTAGTAGATCCAGTGGCGCGGGAACGGCGTTTCCGGTTGTTTCATGGGTTGCTCCCTTTGACGCCCAGTTTCTTTTCCATCGTCGTGTTGGCGAGCCATTCATCGCCCCGCAGCACCGTATTGCGCCGCTGGGCGACGAAGCCGCGGTGCTGGAAGAAGGTGCTGGCGCTGTCGCTCGCTTCCACGGTCAGCTTGGAAGCGCCGCGCGCGGCGGCGAGCTTTTCCGCCGCTTCGTAAAGCATGGTGCCAACGCCCTGCCCGGCGGCGGCCGGATGCACGTAGAGCATTCCGATTCGCTCCCGCCCTTCAAGCGAGATAAAGCCGACGGGCGAGCCGTTCAGGGTGCCAACGAGCGTAAGCTGCTCGCCGAGGCGCTCGGCAAAGGCTTGCTGGTCATCGGCAGCAGACGCCCAGGCGCCTTGCTGCGCCTCGCTATAATCCTCGGTCGTCAGCTCCTCGATGCTGGCGCGGAAGATTTCTGCGAGCAGCGGCGTGTCAGCCGGCAGATAGGGGCGCAGACCCGCTTTCGGATGTGCCATAGCCATCATGGGGCGATCTCCCAGGTGGTGCCGTCCTTGGAATCCTTAAGTACGACACCCATGGCGGCGAGATCGTCACGGATACGGTCGGATTCGGCGAAGTTCTTGGCCTTGCGCGCCGCCAGACGGGATGAAACTAGCCGCTCGATCTCCGCGTCGGAAATTTCCAGCTTGCGCACATGCTGCGCTTTCCAGGCGGCATAAGCCGCGCCGCGCACACCGAGAAAACGCAGCGTCCCCGCCAACGATTTATGCCCAGCACGGTTTCGCAAGGCGTGCATTTCGGCCGTCACCTGCGGCGTATTCAGGTCGTCCAGCAATGCCTCGACAATTGACGGCGCCGGCCGGTCTTCTGCCTCACCCGCGGCAGCATCGAGCCAGCTTGCGAGCGCCTTATCCGCGCTTTCGAGATTTTTCAGGGTCCAATTGATTGGCTGGCGATAATGCGTGCCAAGCATCGCGATGCGAATCACATCGCCCGGCCAGTCGGCCAGCAATTCGCGAATGGTGACGAAATTACCGGCCGACTTCGCCATCTTCTCGCCTTCGACCTGCAGGAAGCCGTTGTGCATCCAAAAATTCGCCATCACGCCAGTGTGAAAAGCGCAGCGGGATTGCGCGATCTCGTTCTCGTGATGCGGAAATACGAGGTCAATGCCGCCGCCGTGAATGTCGAAAGTTTCGCCGAGATGCTTCCATGACATCGCGGAACATTCGATGTGCCAGCCCGGACGCCCCGGCGTCTTGATGCCGGCCGGCGACGGCCAGGCTGGCTCGCCTTCCTTCGAGGGCTTCCACAGCACGAAATCCATTGGGTCGCGCTTGTAGGGGGCGACCTCCACACGCGCGCCGGCGATCATGTCTTTCAGGGGACGCTTTGAGAGTTCGCCATAGTCCGGCATCGACGGCACGCTGAACAGCACGTGCTCCTCGGCGGCATAGGCATGACCAGAGGCGACGAGCCGTTCGACTAACGTCTTCATCTCCTGGATATGCTCGGTCGCGCGCGGCTCCAGTGTCGGTGGCAGACAGCCTAGTGCCGCGACATCCTCCTTGAAATTCTGGTAGGTGGTTTCAGTGAGTTCACGGATCGAAATCCCGCGCTCGGCGGCGCGCGCGTTGATCTTGTCGTCCACGTCGGTGACGTTGCGCACGTAAGTCACATGCTTGGCGCCGTAGAGATGCCGCAGCAGGCGATAGAGCACGTCGAAGACGATGACGGGGCGCGCATTGCCGATATGGGCGAAGTCGTAGACCGTCGGCCCGCAGACATACAGGCGCACGCGTGCGGGATCGATCGGCTGAAAAACCCGCTTTTCGCGCGTGAGGGTATCGTAGAGCTTGAGTTCCATTCCGCCCTTGTCGTCTCTGCTGCTCCGTCCGGCCTTGGGGTGAAAACGCCAAAACACCGCCTGGCCTGCTGGCCGGGCATCCATTTTCTTCGGAGCGGAGAGAAAAGGCGGCCTCAGCCAGCGGTACGCTAGCTAATAATTTCCCGGCAAATGCCGATCTGGAGGCAATCGCGCTTCATCGGCCGGGAGAATGGGCAAGCCAGGGGTTGGCGTCAAGTCCGGCCAAAGTCGTCTTTTTTTGGGGATTTTAGCCTGTCACCAAGGTCCCCCGCGCCATGCGACTCAGTTAACGATCTCTCAAGGCTTTCCTTCCATTCTTCGCAACCGCGGCGGTCCGAGCAGAGCGCGTTCCCATGCGATCCAATTTAGCGCTTCTGGCTTTCGCCACTGCCCTTTTGAGTGCGACCTCCGCCAGCGCGGAGCGACGCATGTTCATCATTGCGAATAACCCGAATGGCTATGGCGTCGACCGTTGCCTCGCCAGCGGCGCGACCTGCGGGGCTGCAATCGCGGCCGCTTATTGCCGCTCGCGCGAATTCAGCCAGGCGGTTTCCTATCGTAAAGTGAACAAGGACGACATTACCGGAGCGGTCACCGCGGCCGCGTGGGGCGGCTGCCCGAGCCATAGCTGCGACGACTACGTCGCTATCGAATGCATGCGCTGACCGCATCACATCCGGGACACAAAGGGTCCATCCCTAAACGGTGCGACCGCCCGCTTAGGCGTTCTGCTGCGATTTCTTTCGTTCCGAATGTACGCTGCGCGCGCTAACTTGTTATGTTGGCAGATATTTTTGACGGCCAATTGGTTCCCAGCTTCGCTGGACGACGCGCGGAAACCGGCCCGGAAGGAGCAACTTCATGGAATCCATGGAACCGGAAAAAGCGCGGAACCAACCAGCGTGATGGCCGTTCCTCAACGGCTTACATTGTCGGGGGCAACTGAGAGAGATACGCAATGTCAGTCGTGCGCGCCATGTTTCGCTCCCACCCCGAACATCCGGCTCACTCCGACGCGATCTCGGCTTGCATCGACGCGTGCTCGCTCTGCATTGAGACCTGCACCGCCTGCGCGGATGCTTGCCTCTCGGAAAAACACGTCGAAACCTTGATCACCTGCATCCGACTGAATCTGGATTGCGCGGCTGTGTGCGCCGCAACCGGCAGCGTCATGGCGCGGGCAAATAAGGCGGGGAACCGCCAGCCGCTCGAGGCCCAGCTGACGACGTGCATCGCGTATTGCCGCGCCTGCGCCAGCGAATGCAGCCGCCACGCGGACAAGCACAAACATTGCCGAGTTTGTGCCGATGCCTGCACAAGCTGCGCAGAGTGCTGCAGCCACATGCTGTCGAGCCTGCGGATGCCTGCATAATCAGGCCTGAGTATCCTAATACCATCCT
>JAXDOO010000058.1:0-9020 GCA_034668865.1 Alphaproteobacteria bacterium | reverse complement strand
ACATGGCATCTCCCTTTTTGATCATATTCATCGCGCGGTCTGGCAGCTCCGCCATAATGGGAGACCTACAACAGCATCCGAATGTCGCAATGCGGGGGGAAGTGTTCGGGGCCAAGGCTCTCCCATTGGTAGCCCAAACCGATCAGACCGACGAAAACCGAATAGCCTTCCTGCATCAGTTCTGGGCTCCACATAAGCGTTCCAACGCGGAGACCACCGCCAGAGGTTTCAAGCTTCAAATCAATTCCCGGCAACCGCAATTCACGTCATGGGATCGGCTGCCAGGGATTATGGATGAGTACCATGCTAAGTTGATCGTTCTCAGACGTACCAACATTATCAAGCAGGCCATCTCCGCCATCCGCGCCCGCGATCTTCTGAAACTCACAAAGCTCGCAACCGGCCGGGAGCGAGGTCATATCGACCGCGACGCGCACGAGTCGGTCCGGGAATTTGTCGACCAACCGACCGAAATCGACCTCGCTGATCTGCAAAGCGTAATCAGGTCTATCGAAAATAGCAGACAACAGCTGGCCGAAGTCGCACAGCTGGTCCCGCCTGCGTGTGAGATTACTTATGAAGATTACCTGAGCGACCGCGCTCGGGTGATTAATTCGATTTTCGAGACCATCGGCGTTTCCCTAACGACGATCGGAGAACCGGCATTCTCCAAGATTACCAGCGATGATCTTTCTGCCGTCGTGACAAATTATGCCGAGGTGCGGGAGTTCGGAGATCAGATCGGCTGCATCGTCTGACGCGCCGAATGCCGGCGACGAGGGGCCGCGTTTGCCGCCAGTCCAACTTGACGCCGCTTCCAAAACTGGGGCTACTCAAAGAAAATTGGGAGTAGAAGCTCGGATGCCATGTCTTTTCCTGCACATCGGATTGCCAAAGACAGGCACCAGCGCGCTTCAGGTGTTCTTGGCCAGCAACATCGAGGCGCTGTCCCGCCATAATATTACCTATCCGTGGGCGCGGGCTGACGTTGCCGTCGAACAGCGCATAACGAGCGGCAATGGCGCGTTTTTTGCGAAAACAGCATTCACGGCCGAAGAGGATGCCGAGGTTGCGCTCCAGCAGCTGAACCATGTGTTATCGGAAGGCCGTTCCGTCCTCCTTTCCTCGGAGTTTTTTGCAGAGTGGCCTCGAGACCGAGTCACCAAGCTCCATGAGCTCGCGTCCCGCGCCGGATTCCAGACCAAGGTGATCGTGTACCTGCGGGAGCAATCCGAGCATATTGTCACGGCTTATTTTCAGCTGCTGAAACGACGGCGGGGCGTGATCGACAAAGACGGTGCCGGTCTACGGCGATTCGCGAAGCGGGCTGCGGCCACCAAGCATTTTCTGGATTTTGACGCTCTGCTGCAAATGTGGGCGTCCGTAGTCGGGCGCGAAAACATAACGGTTCGCGCGAGACGCACGAATGATCTCATGCGCGATTTTCTGCGGGCCATCAACATCAGCAACGACGAAGGCTTCGACTTCAACGTCTCGGATATTAACGTCACCCCGCGGCCGCAGGAGATGAAGATCCGTGCTATTCTGGGTGTGTTCGGGCCTACAAAGCGCACGTCCGATGTTTACCTAAACGTCCTCAGCCGCCTTTATGCAACGACCAGTAAGCGCCCCGTCGATGACTACAACTTCCTAGTCGATCCGGACATCCTGCGAGAAATTCAGCTCACGTTTCAGAGCTCCAATGAACGTATGTGTGAGCAATGGTTTCCTGGGCTTAAGCCGTCCGAAGTCTTGGAGCGGAGGAATTTCCCTGCGCCCACGCCCTTCAGCTACAACACCGTGGATCTAGAATCTATGATAGCGGTTCTCGGAGGGATTTCGATTGTCGCTCTTAATCGGATTGAGACTCTGGAGCGGCAGGTCAAGATTTTGCAACGGGTCGCCGAACGCGCGCGCGGAATGAACCGTTGGCGGATGTTGATCGAACTTGCGCTAGGAAAACGAACGCCAGGCTCTATCGAGCGCAACCGGCCGCGCCGCCGCCGATCTGAGCGAACAGTTCGGAACTCTCCCGATGCGCCAATATCATAAGCGCCGCTGGGGCTTTTATCCCGTCCGGCAGCACCAGTAGTACAAAAGCGCCGGGACGTGGTCTGCGTTCCGGCGCTTTGCATGTGCAACTTGCAGGTGAGATTACTTCTTCCCGACCTTCTCGTAAAAACTGAGGTCGATGTATTTCTCGGGCTTGGTCGGCGCCGCGCCGCCATAGAGCGTGCGTAGCTTCAAAACCGTCTCGATGCCCTTGGTGTTCAGGGTCGCACGCTTGTTCAGCCCGCCCGGACCGGTGAGACGGTCATAGAGCTTGCCGGCGTCGGCATCCGACAGGTTCTTGATGCGCGCTTTCAGCACCTCGACGGTGCCCGCCTTGTCCGAGAAGACGTAGTCGGTCGCCGCCACGATGCCGCGGAGGAAGGCCTCGACTTCCTTCGGATGATCCTTGGCGTAGCTCTTGCGCACCGCATAGGCGCTGCCCTGAAACTCGCCGATCTCGGTCGCCGCATCACCCAGGATGGTGAATCCCTCATCCTTGAGCTGCATGTCGTTGGGAGAAGAGATCATGGCAACATGCCCGGTGCCGTCCTTCAGCGCCTTGACCCGGGCGCCGGTGCCGCCAACGGAGCTGGTGGTGTAGTCCTTGTCCTTCTCCAGTCCGGCCTTATCCTTGACGATCTGGTAAAGCACCGTGGCATAGCCGGACGTCGGCGAGTCCACCGCAACAACCTTCCCTTTCAGGTCGGAGTATTTCTTGATCTCAGGGCGGGCGACCAGGGTGTTCATGCCGGAATGCACGCCGGCGATCGCGACCACGTCGTAATCGGGAAACTTGTCGGTGCCCTGGCCTTCGGTATAGGCGACGATGTTGTCGAAGGCGGTGGAGGCGAACTGATATTTGCCTGCCATGATGTCACGCATCTGCTCTTTGGAGCCTTCCGTGACATCCTGCGTGACCTTCAGGCCCTCCTTGAGAAAAAAGCCCTTATCGATCGCCACCCAGCTCGGCACGTTGGTGCCGCCGCCGAAGCCGATCAGTTTTATTTCGGTCTGCCCCGACGCCGGCGCCACCAAGCCAACGGCCAAACCAGCCGCCAATACCATCGCTGTCAGTCGCAACATGCTTCCTCCTCCAGTTGTGTTCGTTAAGACTCGATAGCGCCGTAAACCGGGATCTCGTTGGTCTGGTAACCCTTGATCACGCGCTCCGAACCATAACCCCAGTAGTTCCGCAAAGTCTCGGGGCCGTGCATCTTGGGATATAGCGGGCGTTCCTGGTGCCAGGGACGTGGATCGAAATAGCCCAGAGCCTCGTCCTTCATCTGGTCCATTTCAGTAAATATCTCGACCCGGACCAAGTCACTATTGCGGTGATAGGTTGCGACATTGTGCCCGATCACATGCCGGCCGGGGCCCCAGACCAGATGAATCTTGTTGAGCGCGAGGAAGTCGGTTGCCTTGCGGATCTCCGCCCATTCCAGCACCTCGAAAGCGATGTGATGCAGCTGCGGCTTCTCGTCGACGATGAAGTTTAGCGTGTGATGGTCGGTGTTGCAGCGCAGGAAATAAAAATAGTCCCCGCGTGAGTCCGAAGTGCGGAAACCGAGCACCTCATTATAGAATTTCACGACCTTCTGGACGTCGAGGACGCGATAGGCGACATGCCCGAGCTTGAGGATATTGAAGGCGCTCGGGCTCAGATCCTCCTTAGGATATTTGTATTCCGAGTACAGATCGACCTGCGTGCCCTTCGGATCCGTGAAGGTCACAGCCTCCACTACGCCGGGTGAGATTCCCTTGCGCCGCTCGCACTTGATCCCTTCCTTCTGAAGGTCCTTAACCACCTCATTGAGGTCCATGGCGGGATCCACCTGGAACGAAAGCCCGCTAAGCCAGCCGGGCTTGCCTTTCACCAGCTCGATCGCTTCAAGGCCAATTTTACTGGCGAGGAAAACGCGGTCCTTACCGCGCTCAATCACGCTCAGGCCGAGCACGCGGCCGTAATAGTCGATCATCGCGTCGAAATCCTGCGTTTGCATCGTCGCATGACCAAGCCGTCTCACTTTCACCATCTCACTCTCCTGCTCCGTTATGCCGGACGCGGCGCGCATTACGCGCGGATTTCGTGCGCCCGTGTCTTGATTTCCAATTCGCCAATGCGGTCGCAGCGCGCACGCAGCACGTCGCCCGGTTTCACCGGGCCCACGCCTGCCGGCGAACCGGTGAAATAGATATCGCCTGGGTGCAATGTGTAAAAAGACGAAGCGAATTCGACCAGCCGCGGAACGTCGAAGATCAGCTCCCGGGTGTTGGCAGTCTGGCGCAACTCGCCATTCACGTGCAGCGTCGCGGTAACGTCGCTCGGGTCGCCGAATTCATCCGCCGTCACCAGCCAGGGACCGACCGGGGCATAGCCGTCGATCGACTTGCGGAAACTGCGGTCTTCCGGGCCGCGCGTGGTCATGTCGAAGCCGAGCGCGTAGCCGGCGACGTAGTCCAGAGCTTTTTCCTTCGGAATGTCGCTGCCCTTCTTTCCGATGATGATGACGAGTTCGAGTTCATGCTCGTTGATGCGGTCGGGGAAACGGATCGGAATGCCTTCGGAAGCGCCGACTATCGCGGAATTGGCTTTGAGGAAAATGCCGGCCTCGGCGATCTTTGAGGAATTGCGCTTGGGTGCATCCGGCTTCCGAATGTCGGTACGGGCCGCCATCTCGGCGACGTGCTTGGCATAATTGACCGGCGCCGCCATCACCTTTGACGGCCGCGCCACCGGCGAAAGCAGTTTCACGCCGGATACCGGCTGGCCCGGGACTTTGGCAGCCATTTCCTCGATGCGCTTGCGCCACTGCGGCAGCGCGGCAATCACCGCGTCGCCTTTCATGTCATAGCGCGCGGCGGCTCGGATCTCGTCCTGCGCCTTGGTCACGTCATGGACCATGTCGCCGATGACAACCCCCAGCCTGTCATCGTCAAATCGGCAAATCTTCATGCGATGGGCACCCTCATGTTTGGGAAAGGCAGCATGATAAACAACATTGGCGCTTCGGGCTATCGCCGTCTACTGAGCCGGACGCGCGTGTGCTGGACGAGATTTTCCCGATCGCCTATAGGACCGACGGTCGCCAGGCCACGGGAAAAGGGTGGGTGCAATGTCCGGCAAGAAGTTCAAGCTGCTTGGTTTGTCCGGAAGCATCCGCCGCGAATCTTATTGTAAGGCCATCTTGGAGACGATCCGCGAGCAGGTATCCGCCGATACCGTGGTGAACAATTTCGACCTCGAGCCGATACCGCCCTACAACCAGGACATCGATAACGAGAAGGGTTATCCCGCGCCGATCCGCGCCCTGCGCCATGCCGTGATCGAGGCGGACGGGATTATCGCGACTACGCCGGAATACAACCACGGCATGTCGGGTATCCTGAAGAATGCGATCGATTGGGTGTCACGCCCGGGCTACGAATCAATCCTCAAAGGCAAGGTTGTGCTGACCATCTCGGTCAGCAACCGCGGCGGCCTGCGCGCGCAAAATCAGATGCACGCCACTTTTCTCTCTACTGTCTGTCGCATTACCCCTGGCCGCGAGATCGTGGTCATTGAGCCTGCGAAGAAGATCACCGACGGCCGCGTCACCGACGAGCAGATGCTGCGCGTAATCCTGCGCGGGGTCGATACCATGCTCGAGGAAATCTGCCTGTTCCAAGGCCTGCCGAAGCGCGTGGATGCCGCGGCCGAGGAACGCAAAAAAGGCGCCAAGCCCAAGGGCGACTGAACATGGCTCACAGCCCTATGCCTTAGGTCTACCCAGCCATGCCCCGAAATTGCCCGATAAAGCCTCGACAAGCTGGCTGGAACCATTCTAAATAAAAACAGACGGGACCCGCCTCTAGAGGCCGTGATGGACTATGACGTCTTTTTCGCCGATGCGCTGGCGAAGCTTCGGGACGAGCGGCGATACCGCGTTTTCGCCGACCTCGAGCGCATGGCTGGCCGCTTCCCGCATGCCTTGTGGCACTCCCCTACCGGGCCGCGGGAAGTCGTTATCTGGTGCTCGAACGACTATCTCGGCATGGGCCAGCATCCCAAGGTGCTGGGCGCGCTGATCGAGACCGCGACACGCGTTGGCACCGGCGCCGGCGGGACCCGCAATATCGCCGGCACCAATCATCCGCTGGTCGAGCTGGAGCGCGAGCTCGCCGAGTTGCACCGCAAAGAAGCGGCGCTGGTCTTCACCTCCGGCTATATCTCCAACGAGACCGGCATCTCGACCATCGCCCGGTTGATTCCCAACTGCCTGATCCTGTCCGACGCCTTCAATCACAACTCGATGATCGAGGGCGTGCGCCGTTCCGGCTGCGAGAAGAAGATCTGGCGGCATAACGACGTCGCTCATCTCGAGCAGCTCTTGATCGAAGCCGGGCCGAACCGGCCCAAGCTTGTCGTGATGGAGAGTCTCTATTCCATGGATGGCGATGTGGCGCCGATCGCGCGCATTTGCGAAGTCGCCAGGCGGCACGGCGCGCTGACTTATCTCGATGAGGTGCATGCGGTCGGCATGTATGGCCCGCACGGCGGCGGCATCGCCGAGCGCGAAGGCGTCATGGATCAGATCGACGTGATCGAGGGCACCTTGGCTAAGGCTTTCGGCTGCCTCGGCGGCTATATCGCTGCGAAAGCGCAGCTCATCGATGCCGTGCGCTCTTATGCGCCGGGATTCATCTTCACCACCGCATTGCCGCCGGCGATTTGCGCTGCGGCCGCTGCTGCCATCCGTCACCTGAAGACTTCGCAGTGGGAACGTGATCGGCACCAGGAACGTGCCGGGCGCGTCAAGAGCGTGCTCGCCCATGCCGGCCTGCCGGTGATGCCGAGCGAGACCCACATCGTCCCGCTGATGGTGAGTGACGCCGAGAAGTGCAAGGCCGCCTGCGACCTGCTGCTCTACGAGCACGCTATCTACATCCAGCCGATCAACTATCCGACGGTGCCGCGCGGCACCGAGCGGCTGCGCATCACGCCCTCCCCCTTCCATGAGGACGCACTGATCGACAGGCTGGCGGAAGCGCTGGTCGATGTCTGGCAGCGGCTCGGCATGCCGTTGCGCAAGCGCGCATTGGCTGCGGAATAACTCAGCCGGGCGACCCGCCTTTGTCTTCGGGATTTTTCGTTTCTTCGCTGCTTTGCTCGCGCGGCTCGCGCCCGCGCGTGAACAGATGCGTGAAGACCGGCAGCGATAACGACACCGTCAAAAAGCGCGCGAGCTGGTGCGCGCCGACAAAGACCGGATCTCCATTCAGAGATAGCGCCAAAACCATCATGGTGTCCTGCGCGCCGGGTGCAAAGGCGATCACCAGGTCGGCCACCCGGGCGGAGGTCACGGTCGCAACCAGCACAGCGAAGCTGGCGCAGACCGAAGCCGCGACAGCAAAGGAACCAACGGCCGCACCCAAATAGGCAAACAGCATACGCGCCGGCGTATTGGCGAAGCGCTGTCCGACAATTGCCCCCATCACCACGACAAAGGCGCTGACGAACCACCAGGGCAGCGCCGCATGCATAAAGCCCGCGCCGTGCAGGATTCCCGACCCCAGCATGGCGCCGAACACGATGCTTGCGGGAAAGCGGACCCAATAGAGCAGCATGGCGGTGGCGAGCGAAAAGACTATCAGGATGGCCAATTCGATCGCCGACGCATTGAACGTGGCGGCGCCAAGGGTGGCGGTGGGTGGCGCCGCCAGCCCGAACAGGGCAAGGCCCACTGGAATACTGATGGAGATGAATACAACCCGCACCGTCTGCACGATGACGACGCCGCGGATGTCAGCGCCGCTTTGAACAGCGAGCGATATCACCTGCGCCATGCCGCCCGGGCTGCCGCCATAAAGCGCCGACTTCATGTCCCAGCCGTGCGCGAAGCGCAGATAGCTCATGGTCCCCGCGGTCATGCAAACGGCGGAGACCGAAATCAGGATGATGCTCAACGGCCAGTCGACGATGCCATGCAGCGTCTGCGGCGTGACCGTAGCGCCTAGCGACATCCCGATAATGAAGAAGGTTAACCGCGCGAGATTTCCCGGAATGATCATCGGCCGGCCGGCCAGCGCTGCTGCCGCCACCGCCAGCATCGAGCCGCAGATCAATCCGGCAGGAAAATTGATCCAGACGAAGAAAAACGCGCCCACGGTGGCGATCAGCAACGTTTCCGCCGCGTTGCGGAGGAGGTATTTGTCGATTCTCCACGCGGGCATTGGCGATCAATGCCGTGGATAGCCGGTGGCGTCAAACGCCTGGCGGACTGACCGGCTATCGGCCCGGCTCGCCATCATCGTCAGGATAGACAAGTCCTTTATAATTGTGCTGACCTTGCGGGGGATGAGGCGGAGTGCGCCTCGCGTTCCGGGTGAACTCCATGTTGACAGGCTGGGCCGTTATCGCCGTCGCGCTCGGCTATATCGGGCTCCTTTTTGTCATCGCGAGCTACGGCGACCGGAGGAGTCAGCTCGAACGCAAGACCCGCTCGCGGTTGCTGATATATCCGCTGTCGCTGGCGATCTACTGCACCTCCTGGACCTTTTTCGGATCGGTCGGGCTTGCTTCGCGCACCGGCTATGACTTTCTCACTATCTATCTCGGACCGATGGTGGTGATCGGACTTTGCACCCCGGTAATCCTCCGGATCGTGCGGCTCGCCAAGGCGCAGAACATCACGTCCATCGCCGACTTCATCGCCGCGCGCTACGGCAAGCACCAGGGCGTGGCCGCGTTGGTCGCGACGATCGCCATCGTCGGCACAATCCCTTATATCGCCTTGCAGCTGAAAGCGGTGTCGTCCTCGCTCGGCACCATCTTGGCGCATTCGAGCATCGATTCCGCCGTGCTGCAGGCGCCCGGTGACATTGCGTTGTTCGTGGCGCTGTCGATGGCGGCCTTCGCCGTGTTGTTCGGGACGCGCCATATCGACACCACCGAACATCAGCATGGCTTGATGCTGGCCATCGCCGCTGAA
>JAXDOO010000057.1:0-7553 GCA_034668865.1 Alphaproteobacteria bacterium | reverse complement strand
TCACCGGCGAATATCGGATGAACTCATCCTATAACGGCCTCGACGTGCTCTCGTTTGGTGCCGACAGCTTTACCAATGATTACCGGGCAAAGAAGTCGGAGTGGCTGTTCCTCGCCAACGCCTATGTCGATCTCGGCACCTGGTGGTGCGTCACGCCCTTTGTCGGCGCCGGCATCGGCACCAGCCGTATCAACATCAGCGGCTTCACCGACGTGAACACACCAAATGGCGGCGTAGCCTTCGGCCCCGATGAGTCGCAGTGGAATTTCGCCTGGGCGCTGCATGCCGGCTTGGCCTTCCAGGCGACCAACAACCTCACGATCGAGTTGGCGTATCGCTACACATCCTTGGGCGACGGCCTCGTTGGTGACGCCCGTGATTTCCTCGGCACCAACACAGTCAACAATCCGACGACGTTCAGAGACATCACCTCGCACGATCTCAAGGTCGGGCTGCGCTGGACTTGTTGCAGTGAGCCGGCTCCGGCCCCGGTCATAACCAAGGGCTGAGCACATGCGTCGGGTAGTGCGGAGCCACGGAATATTAAGGTTAATCAGGGCTTAACTTCTGTCTGAGATGATTTTTGAGCTGTGAAAATGAGGCTTCGGCGCGGGTGCCGAGCCGGGGCGTAACCGAAGGACTTTATCAATGTGCCGTATCACAAAAATCCTACCGTCAATCGGGGTGCTCGCCCTCATGTTCAGCAGCGCCGCGAACGCCGCCGACCTAGGCCGCTATTCTCCAGCGCCTATGCAAGACGCCCCGCTGCTGGTCGATGAATTTAGTTCAGGCTGGTACCTGCGTGGCGACATCGGTTACCGCTTTAACGAGTTGGACGGCGTCACCAATTTGGATCCTCCTCCCAGTGTCCGCGGCCACGATCTCGGCAGAACCTGGATGTTCGGCGCCGGCGTCGGTTATAAAGCGGAATGGTTCCGCACCGACCTGACGGTCGACTATGGCACTAAAGCGAAATTCTCCGCTGACAGCGCCGTCCGGAACAACGACTTCACCGCCAACATCGACAGCGTCACCGGACTGGTGAACGTCTATGGCGATCTCGGCACCTGGGCCGGCTTCACGCCCTATATCGGCGCGGGCATCGGCTTCTCACACCTCCAGGCGGCCAATTTCCACGTTGACTCCTCGCGCGCGCCCGGGCTCGATGCCGATTCCACCGGCAGCTGGAACCTCGCTTGGGCCTATATGGCCGGCGTCAGCTACCGGCTCATGGGTAATGCCCACATCGATGTCGGCTATCGGCACGTCAATATGGGCGACGTGACCACCGGCAGGGCGCTCAGCAACAAGCTGACGTTCAAGGAAATGTCGGCGGACGAGGTCCGGGTCGGCTTCCGTTACACTCTGGATTGACCGGACGGCGATCTGAATCGCTTTTTTTTGACAGCGACGCGCGGCGAGTCATCCTCGCCGCGCGATTTCCTTTGCAGATGCGCTTGACGCCGCGCCCGCCGTTCCTTAATCCCGGCAGCGGGAAACCCCTCCCCACCGAGGGGCGCCTATCTGGAAGGATAGATGACATGACGAATCCGATGCCCGGCGTGCGGCCGTCTAATCCGCACTTTTCTTCCGGCCCATGCGCCAAGCGCCCTGGCTGGAGCCTGCAAGTTCTCACCGACGCCGTATTGGGTCGTTCGCACCGCTCGAAGATCGGCAAGGCGAAGCTCAAGCGCGCGATCGAGCTGACCCGCGAAATCCTCGAACTGCCCGCCGATTATCGTATCGGCATCGTTCCCGCTTCTGACACCGGCGCGGTCGAAATGGCCTTGTGGTCGCTGCTCGGTGCGCGGCCCGTCACCATGCTGGCCTGGGAATCTTTCGGCGAAGGCTGGGTCACCGACGTGGTCAAGCAGCTCAAGCTCAAGAACGTGACCACGACGAAAGCGGCCTATGGCGAAATCCCTAATCTCTCCAAGGTCGATTTTGCCACCGATGTGGTCTTCACCTGGAACGGCACGACCTCCGGCGTGCGGGTTCCCAATGGTGATTGGATCAAGGCAGACCGCGAGGGTCTCACTATTTGCGACGCGACTTCCGCCGCCTTCGCGCAGAAGCTGGACTGGCCGAAGCTCGATGTCGCGACTTTCTCCTGGCAAAAGGTTCTGGGCGGCGAAGCTGCGCATGGCGTGCTGATCCTCTCGCCGCGTGCCGCAGAACGGCTCAAGACCTACACGCCGCCCTGGCCGCTTCCAAAGATCTTCCGCATGACCAATGCCGGCAAGCTGATGGAAGGCATTTTCGAAGGCGAGACGATCAACACACCCTCCATGTTGTGCGTGGAGGACTATCTTGACGCCTTGCAATGGGCGAAATCGCTTGGCGGCCTGAAGGCGCTGGTTGCGCGCTCCGATGCCAATGCGAAAGTCATCGCCGACTGGGCCGCGCATACGCCCTGGATCGACTTCCTCGCCAAGGATCCGGCCATCCGCTCCAACACGTCTGTCTGTCTGAAGGTCGTCGATCGGGAGATTGGGAAGCTGCCGGCGGACGCGCAGGCCGCTTTCGTAAAGAATCTCGGCGCCATCTTGGAGAAAGAGGGCGTCGCCTATGACATTGATGCCTATCGCGACGCGCCGCCCGGCCTGCGGATCTGGTGCGGTGCGACCGTCGAGACGCGCGATGTCGAGGCGCTTACCCAGTGGCTCGACTGGGCGTTCATTCGGGCGAAGGAAGCGCTGGCAAAAGCCGCCTGACTTCGTCGAGCCGGCGTGAACGCCGCGCTCAATCAATCTCATCTTGTTTCGGAAAGACTCCCATGGCGCCCAAAGTGCTTATCTCCGATGCCCTCTCGCCCGCCGCTGTCCAGATCTTCAAGGATCGCGGGGTGGAAGTGGATTTCCAGCCGAATCTCGGCAAGGACAAGGACAAGCTCGCCGAGATCATCGGCAATTACGAAGGTCTCGCCATCCGCTCCGCCACCAAGGTGACGGCAAAGATGCTGGAGAAGGCGAACAAGCTGAAGGTGATCGGCCGCGCCGGCATTGGCGTCGACAATGTCGAAATCCCGGCTGCTACCGCCAAGGGCGTGATCGTGATGAACACGCCGTTCGGCAATTCCATCACCACGGCCGAACATGCCATCACCATGATGCTCGCCCTGGCGCGTGAGATCCCCGCGGCCGACGCCTCCACCCAGGCCGGCAAATGGGAGAAGAACCGCTTTATGGGCGTTGAGATCACCGGCAAGACGTTGGGTGTGATCGGCTGCGGCAATATCGGCTCCATCGTCGCCGACCGCGCGCAGGGCCTGAAGATGAAGGTGATCGCCTATGATCCCTATTTGTCGCCGGAGCGCGCCATCGATCTCGGTGTGGAGAAGGTCGCTCTCCCGGACCTGTTCAAGCGCGCCGACTTCATCACCTTGCATACGCCGCTGACCGAAAAAACCAACAACATCATCGACGCCGATGCGATCGCGCAGATGAAAAAGGGCGTCCGCATCATCAATTGCGCGCGCGGCGGGCTGGTGGATGAAAACGCTCTGCGCCAGGGACTCGATTCCGGCCAGGTCGCGGGTGCGGCCTTCGATGTCTTCATCGAGGAGCCGGCGGTCAGTAATCCGCTGTTCGGGCATCCGAACGTGATCTGCACGCCGCATCTCGGCGCCTCCACCGCGGAAGCGCAGGAAAATGTCGCCCTGCAGGTGGCCGAACAGATGTCGGACTATCTGCTGACCGGCGCGATCTCCAACGCGGTGAACTTCCCCTCCATTACGGCGGAGGAAGCGCCGAAGTTGAAGCCTTACATCATGCTCGCGGAAAAGCTCGGCTCCTTCGCCGGCCAACTCACCGAAAGCGGCATCATCAAGGTGCAACTCTGCTACGAGGGCTCGGTGGCGCATATGAAGACCAAAGCGCTGACCTCGGCTGCGCTGTCGGGCCTGCTGAAGCCGATGCTGGGACAGGTGAATGTGGTCTCGGCTCCGGTGGTCGCCAAGGAGCGCGGCATGGTCATTGAGGAGATGACGCGCGAAGGCGCAGGCGACCACGAGAACCTGATCACGCTGACGGTGACCACTGAGCGGCAGTCCCGGCATGTATCCGGCACGGTTTTCGCCGACGGCCGGCCGCGCATCGTCAATATCAAAGGCATCCGTATGGACGCGGAATTTGGCTCCTCGATGATTTACATTACGAATGTCGACAAGCCGGGCTTCATCGGGAAATTCTCCTCGGTGCTCGGCGATGCCGGAATCAATATCGCGACCTTCCATCTGGGCCGCGAGGCCCCGGGCGGCAACGCCGTGTCGCTGATCGAGATCGACGGCGAGCTTCCCGCCGAGGTGCTGAAGAAGGTGCAGGCCCTGCCGCAGGTTAAGCAGGCAAAACCGCTCAGGTTTTGATGCTATGCGCAACGGTCACGACTTCGCTATCCAGTTTGCGATTGAGGATCAGCGCCGATCAGCGATATCGAAGGACAAGTCTGTGCAGTTCGCCCCCGCGGCTTGAGCGGCGCCCCCCGCAAGAAGGTCGCAAGCCTATGAAAAAGCTGGTAAATTGACTTCTTCGGCGTGTCGAGGTTAAGCGCCGCTTCACCTTGCCTCGCACGCCGTCATCCGTTAATCCCGGGTCTAAGCCCCATCGCGGATGGTGCGACTGCGGAAGCGGGCGCCGCCGCCCCGGGGGAAGGATTCTGCATGGCGAATGTCGTGGTGGTCGGCTCCCAATGGGGAGACGAAGGCAAGGGGAAAATCGTCGACTGGTTATCGGAGCAGGCCGACATCGTCGTCCGCTTCCAGGGCGGTCACAACGCGGGCCACACACTCGTTATCGACGGCATCACCTATAAGCTGTCGCTGCTGCCTTCAGGCGTGCTGCGTCCAGGCAAGCTGGCCTTGATCGGCAACGGCGTTGTGCTCGATCCGCAGGCGCTGATCGAGGAGATCGACAGGCTGGAGAAACAGGGCGTCTCCGTCACCCCGGAGAATCTGCGCGTGGCCGAGAATGTCGCGCTGATCCTGCCGCTGCATCAGGAGCTCGACGCCTTGCGCGAGACCTCGAACACCGCCACCGCGATCGGCACCACGCGCCGGGGGATCGGTCCGGCCTATGAAGACAAGGTTGGCCGCCGCGCGATTCGACTGATGGACCTGAAAGATCTGGACGCTCTTCGTCCGAAGATCGATCGGCTGCTCGCGCATCACAACGCACTGCGCCGCGGCATGGACATGGAGCAGATCGAGCCGCGCGTGATCCATCATCAGCTCGCCGCCATTGCGCCTTACGTGCTGCCGTTCATGGACTCCGTCTGGGCGCTGCTCGATGAGAAACGGCGTGAAGGTAAGCGCATCCTGTTTGAAGGCGCGCAGGGCGCGCTGCTCGACGTCGATCACGGCACTTATCCGTTCGTTACCTCTTCCAACACGGTGGCGGGGCAGGCCGCGACCGGTTCCGGGCTCGGGCCGACGGCGATCGATTACGTCCTTGGCATCTGCAAGGCCTATACGACGCGGGTGGGGGAGGGACCATTTCCGACCGAGCAAAAAAACCAGATCGGGCAGCTCATCGGCGAGCGCGGCCGCGAGTTCGGCACCGTCACCGGACGGGCGCGGCGCTGCGGCTGGTTTGATGCCGTGCTGGTGCGACAAACCGTCCGCACCAGCGGCATCAATGGTCTAGCCCTGACAAAGCTCGACATTCTTGATGGATTTGATGAAATCAAGGTCTGCATCGGCTATCGTCTGGACGGACGGGAAATCGATTATCTGCCCGCCGGTGAGCGCGCCCAGGCAGAGGTCCAGCCGGTGTATGAGACGATCGCGGGCTGGAAGGACGCCACCGCGGGAGCGCGCTCCTGGGCCGATCTGCCGGCGCAGGCGATCAAATATGTGCGACGCGTAGAAGAGCTGGTCGGCTGTCCAGTGGCGTTGCTCTCCACCAGCCCGGAGCGTGAGGACACGATTCTGATGCAGAATCCGTTCGAGGCATAGGTCAAGATGACCGATTACTATCCGTTGATCGCCCGAGCCGTGACCGCTCTCGACAAGGGCACTGGCGAAGCCCGCCGTGCGCTTTATGAGCGCGCGCGCACGGCATTGGTCGGGCAGCTGCGCGGCGTGGAGCCGGCATTGACCGAAGCCCACATCACGCGCGAGCGCCTGGCGCTGGAAGAAGCGATCCGCAAGGTGGAAGCGGAAGCGGCACGGCGGCCGCGACAGCAATCTTCGGAGTTCTCGCGCGCCAACCTCGCGCCGCTACGGCCGGAAGCGCCCGACCGCCAGGCGGTGGCGCCGGCGAAGCCGCCGCCGGAGCCGAGCGGGGACGAGCCGCCGCTGCCGTTGGAGCCGCCGTCGCGGCCCGATCACGCAACACCGGGGGGGCCGGCTCCGCGTTCAGAGGCCGCACCGCCGGAGCCGTCGTCTCCTGCACGCAGCGCCAGGTTTTCCGGCCTGCGCACGTCGCTGGTCGATGAAAACCTCAAGGGCCTCCGTGGCGTAGAGGGGCAAACAGATGATGGCGGTGAAGGCACCGCTTCGGCCGCGAGGTCGGCACGCGAGGCGCGCGCAGCCGGCCCGCCGCCAAACCCGGTCGAGCGCACAGAGCCGCGTTTGAGGCCGGAAAATCTTACGCGATCGGGGCGGGCGCTTCCGCTGGCGTCGCCGCGCCCTCAACCGCGCGCCGGTCAAGGTGGGCGTCCGCTTCCGCCGCATCCGGATCCGGAGGAATTTGACGAACGGGAAGAACAGCCGCTGCGTCGGCGACGGGGCGGCGCCGCCCGCATGATCATCGCCCTCGCTGTCGTCGTGGTGCTGGCGGCGGCGGCCTTCTTTGCCTACCTCGAATGGGGAAGCAACATCACCGGGATGCTTCAGTCGGGGCGCAGCCCCGCCACGCAGGCGTCGAAGGAAGCGCCGCAGGCACGGCCGAAAATTTCCGACCGGATCGGTGGCGCGCAGCAGGATTCAGCCGCGCGTCCCGCGCGCAATACAGGAGCCGCGGTAGCGCAGCGCGCGGTGCTCTATGAACAACTATCGGATCCGCAGGAGCGCAAGCAATATATCGGCTCGGTGATCTGGCGCACGGAAACGACCTCTCCCGGGCCCGGTCAGCCCGCAGACGTTGCGGTAAAGGCTGAAGTGGAAATCCCGGAACGCCACATGCGGATGAATTTCACCGTGCGGCGTAATCGGGACGAGTCACTCCCGGCCAGCCATACCATCGAAATCCTGTTCAGCACGCCGTCGGATTTTCAGCCCGGCGGCATCGCCGACGTGCCGAGCGTGCTGATGGAAGATACCGAACAGAAAAGCGGCACGCCGCTTACCGGACTGCGGGTGAAAGTCACCAGCGGCTTTTTCCTGGTCGGTCTGTCCTCGGTGGAGAGCGACGTACGGCGCAATGTGCAACTTCTGAAGGAGCGCCCCTGGCTGCACATCCGCATGGCCTATAACAACGGGCAGCGTGCCTTGCTGGCGATAGAAAAAGGCGTTCCCGGCGACCGCGCTTTCGAGGAGGCCTTGAACGCCTGGGGTCAGAGCCCGCCGCAGCCAAGCCGCTGATACCGTGGCCGGATTTATTCCGGCCATCCCGATG
>JAXDOO010000056.1:0-2613 GCA_034668865.1 Alphaproteobacteria bacterium | reverse complement strand
GAGCTCGACCCGCGCGCCGAACGGCAAGCCGTGCAACGGCGGCAGCTTGATGGAAGGCCCGGGGAAAGCCAGCGTGCGCACCGCGTTGACCTTATGGCTGCGTGTCAAAGCCGGTGGCACCAGGGCGCTCGCCGGCAGCCAGCCGACATAGTCGTCATTTTCCAGCTGGCCCCAGGCCCAGCCCTCCTCGTTGATCTCGTAGATACTCAGGCGCTCGCCCATCAGTGCTTCGGTATCGAGCGGGGCATCGGATTGCGGCGCGCGCCGCAGCGGCGCCACCGGATCGTTTACTTCGTAGGGCGTGCCGTCGACGAAACGCGCTGCCTGCACCTTTCCTTCCAGATGCCTGGCGGCGAGGTCCGGTCGCGCCGGAGTAAGCCGGGGATCGAAATCAGCCATAACGTTCCTTCAGCAATGCATACATCGCGCGCGCAGCCTGGCATTCCCCGCCCTCAGGCCGGCCCGGCTTGGCGCTCGGCGTCCAGGCATAGATATCCAGGTGCAGCCAGGTTTTGGCCGCCTCGACAAAGCGTTTCATGAAGAGGGCACAAGTGATCGAGCCGGCAAAGCTGCTGGTTGAAACATTGTTGATGTCGGCGGTTTTCGACTCCAGCATCGTCTCATAGGGCCGCCATAGCGGCAGCCGCCAGAGCGGATCGTTCTCGGCCGCGGCATGCTGCGCCACCTTGACCGCCAGAGCTTCGTCGTCGGTATAGAATGGCGGCAGCTCCGGCCCGAGCGCCACCCGCGCTGCGCCGGTGAGCGTGCCCATATCGATCAACAACTCCGGAGCTTCCTCGTCGGCGAGCGCCAGCGCGTCGGCCAGGATCAGCCGGCCTTCGGCATCGGTATTGCCGACCTCGACCGTGATTCCCTTACGCGAGCGGTAAATATCGAGTGGTCGCATCGCGGAACCGGAAATCGCGTTTTCCACCGCCGGGATGAGCACGCGCAAGCGAATCTTGAGCTTGGCGTCCATCACCATCTGCGCCAGCGCCAGGACATTGGCCGCGCCGCCCATGTCCTTCTTCATGATCAGCATGGCATTGTCGGATTTGATATCAAGTCCGCCGGAATCGAAACACACGCCCTTGCCGACGAGCGTGACCGTCGGCGCTTTGCGATCGCCCCAAGTCATGTCGATCAGCCGCGGCGCTCCCGCGGCGGCGCGGCCGACCGCGTGGATTAGCGGAAAATTCCGCGCCAGCAGATCGTCACCGACAATGACGCTGATTTTCGCATCGAACCGGCGCGCCACCTCGCGCGCCGCTTTCTCCAGCTCCGCCGGCCCCATGTCGTTGGCCGGAGTGTTGATCAGATCGCGCGCCAGGAAGGCAGCTTCCACGATGCGGGAGATTTCGCTGGCATCCACGCCTTCTGGGATTTCCAGCCGCAGGGTCTTGCCGTCGCTTTTGCGGTAGCGCGTGAAACGGTAGCTGCCGAGCGCGAAGGCAATCGCAGCGAGCCGCGCATCATGGGGGGCATTGGCGAAGCGATAGCTGCCGGAGGGCAGAAGCTCGGCGAGCTTCCCGGGCAAGAACAGGTTGTTCGCGGCCTTCGGATTGTCGATGCCGAACAGCACGCCGCCCAACTCATTGTTCGCGCCCGGCACCAGCAGGTGACTGCCCGGCCGCGGCTCGTAGCCGGCCGCCCGGGCGAACACGCGCGTGGGGGCGTCAAGCGGCTCGCCGCCCTCGTCCCAAGCGGCTGTGGTGACGAACCAAATCGGTACCGCGTCGGAAGCTTCACCGGGCGCAACAAAGATCGGATGCATGCAAATTCCGTTTCTTAGACGTTGGCCGTGCTAGTGCCGCCGATTTGAAGTTCCTACACCACCGACGGCAAATTCGGTTAGGAACTTCAAATCGAAAAGCGGCACTAGAATCATAAAGGTGCTAGTGCCCCCTTTGCTTCCGAAGTTCGTGTCAGAGGATGCTGAGATGTATCACGAACTTCGGATGCGGGGCACTAGTGCCGCCGATTTGAAGTTCCTACACCACCGACGGCAAGCTCAGCTAGGAACTTCTATCAGAGGATGCCGCAACGCATCACGAACTTCGGAGCGGACATTAGGACGAAGCAGGCGCGGCGCGAAAGCTGGTCCCGGTGGAAAGGCGCGAGCGGGGCGGTTAGAGTGCCGCGCAGACTTTCCAAGTCTGACAGCGAAAGAAGCTCATGAACGACAATCAGCCAAAATACGAATTCAAGAACGTCAAAGTCTCGCGGCTACCGCCTCTACCGGAACCGCTCGATCCGATCGTCACGGAACTGTTTGAAGACACGGCCAGCCGCGGCGGCAGCATTCTCAATTTACACCTGACGAAGGCGCACGCGCCGAAGCTGCAGGCCGCCGGCAGGCATATCACCCGCGCCTTGCGCAATGAATGCAATGCGCCGCGCGTGCTGCGCGAGATCGCCATCCTGCGCGCGAGCATTTTGGTCGGTTGCGCCTATGAGGAGCATCACCACCGCCCGCTCGCGCGGGCTGCCGGGCTTACGCAAGAGCAGGTCGATGCGCTCAAGGACTGGCGCCCGAATGCGCATCTGTTCGACGACAAGCAGCAGGCATTGCTTGCCTATGTGGATCAGCTCGCCTTGAACAAGGGCGACGTG
>JAXDOO010000055.1:0-2751 GCA_034668865.1 Alphaproteobacteria bacterium | reverse complement strand
ATCGAAGATACCGCGCTGAAGACCAACCTCGAGGCGGCGGAGGAAGTTGCGCGCCAGTTGCGCATGCGCGACCTCGCGGGATTGATCGTCATCGACTTCATCGACATGGAGGAGAAGCGCAACAACCGCGCGGTTGAGCGCAAGCTGAAGGAATGCCTCAAGCACGACCGGGCGCGCATTCAGGTCGGCGGCATTTCGCATTTTGGCCTGCTGGAAATGTCGCGCCAGCGCATCCGCACCAGCGTGCTGGAAAGTTCGACGGAGAAATGCCCGGCCTGTGGCGGCACCGGGCACGTGCGCTCGGTCGCCTCGGTGGCGCTGCAACTGCTGCGCTCCCTCGAAGAGACGCTGATCAAAAGCGCCACGCATAATCTCATCGTGCGCACCCGCGCCGAAGTCGCGATCTATGTGCTCAACCACAAGCGCGCGCATCTACGCAGCCTGGAGGAACGCTTCCGCGTCACGCTGACGATCACCACCGATCCCAGCATCACCGGCCAGATTTCCTTCGCCATCGACCGCGGCGAGCAGGTGCACACGGTGGAAGCGGCCAAGGCGTTGTTGGCGGCGCAGCCTATCCCGCTGATCCCCCTCGCCGAGGAAGAGGACGAAGACGAGGAATTCGAAGAAGCGCTCGAGGACGAAAGCCAGGTTGAAGCCGGCGAAGCACAGCCGGAGGCGGCCCGCGGCGAGGATGGCAGCCCGCGCCGCAAGCGCCGGCGCCGGCGCGGCCGGCGCAGCAGTGGGGAGCCGCGCGAAGCGGCAGGCGGCGAGCCGCAGCCGGCCACCGAGGGCGAAGCGGGTGAGGAGGAAGTCTTCGGCGAGGACGGTGAGCAGGAATCCGCTGAGCGCAGTTCGCTGGTCGGCGAAAACGGCAAGCCGCGCGAGGGCGAGCCTCGCCGCCGCCGGCGGGGACGTCGTGGCGGCCGCCGCAACCGGCGCGACCGCGAAGGCACCGCGAATGGCGAGCAGCGCAGCGAGCAGGAAAGCGGCGTGCGCCAGCCTTACATTATGGACAGCGACATTGCCGAAGCGACACCCGCTCCGCAAATGGAGCCAGTCGAGGTACCGGAAATGGGGGCCTTCGGCGAAGATCAGCGCGGCGGTCCTGCCGCCGTGACGGCGCCGCCTGTGCCGCCCGCACAGCCGATGGCGGCTGTGCAGCCGGAGCAGCCCCCGCAGCCCCAACAGCCGAAGCGCCGCTCCACCATTCGCGAACCTGCGCCGAGTTTCAGCTCGGGCCAGGGATTCGCGCCACCGCCGCGGACGGAGCCCACACCATCGGCGGCGGAGCCGCCTGCATCGGCCGCTGACTCCGCGGACGATCCATCCAAGCCGCGCAAGACCGGCTGGTGGGCGAAGCGGATGTTTGGAGACAAGGGCTAAACGGCGGCGTCATCGCCGGACTTGATCCGGCGATTCAGCTTCTCCGCACCAAAAGATGGATGCTCGGTCGAGCCCGGGCATGACGAAAGAGCTTCGCGGCTTGCTTTTACTCCCGCGCAATCCACTCTCCGATCCTTGCCACCGCCTCGCGCATATCGGCGGCCGAGCCGGCGTAGGAAAAGCGCAAGAACTCCTTGCCATGCAACGGATCGAAGTCGACCCCCGGCGTCGCCGCAACGCCCGCCTGCTCCAGCATGCGCTTGGCGAAATCGATGCTGTCATCGGTGAAGCTCGAAACGTCGGCATAGAGATAGAAGGCGCCGTCCACCGGCAGGAAACGATCGAGTCCGATTTTAGGCAAAGCTTCCAGCAGAATGCGCCGGTTCTCCTCGTAGCCGTGTTTGACCGCCTCCATTTCGTCGCGGCCGTCGAAGGCAGCTTCCGCCGCGATCTGCGAGAGCGTCGGTACCGAGATCGCCAGATTCTGTTGCAGGCGCTCGATCGGACGGACCAGAATTTCCGGTGCCACCAGCCAGCCGACGCGCCAGCCGGTCATGCAAAAATATTTGGAAAAGGAATTCACCACGAGCGTGTCGGGTGAAAGCCGGGCCGCGGTCTCCGCCGGCAAAGCATAGTCGAGCCCGTGATAGATCTCATCGGAGATCACGCGGATGTTCGCGGCCTGCGCCGCATCGATCAAGGCGCGCAGCGCCGCGGTTTCCATCATGGTGCCGGTCGGATTGGCGGGGCTCGCAATCACCAAGCCTTTCAGCGGCTTCCGCCGGTGTTCGGCAAGCAACGCATCCGATGGAATCGCCCAGCGCGTTTCTGCCGAGGTCTGGATCAGCACCGGTTCGCAGCCGAGCGCGGACAGGATGTGCCGGTACGGCGGATAGCCGGGGTTAGCGAGCGCGATGCGATCGCCGGCCTCGAACATTGCCAGGAACGCGAGGATGAATCCGCCTGACGACCCGGTGGTCACGATGATTCGGGCTGGATCGACCGAGAACCCGTATTGCTCGGTATAATGCCGCCCGATGCGCCGGCGCAGCGAGGGGATGCCGAGTGCCTCCGTGTAACCTAGGTAGCTCCCCGATAAGGCCGCGCGCGCCGCAGCCAGAGCGGTCGAGGGCGCGGACGCCGCCGGCTGCCCCACTTCCATATGAATGACGCGGCCGCCCGCGGCTTCGATGCGAGCCGCCGCCGCCATCACATCCATGACGATGAAGGGCGGCACGTCGCTGCGCAGCGATGGCGAAATCAGTCGTTTGGCCTTTTCAAGCATGGCGCCGAAGCTTCATTGCTGTGCAGGCAGCAGGCCCGCTCCGCCCCGCTGTTGCCGCATTCCGCCGGTTCCCTGCGAGA
>JAXDOO010000054.1:0-3792 GCA_034668865.1 Alphaproteobacteria bacterium | reverse complement strand
CGGTCGCCGGCGGCTTTGGCCCGCGCGCCGACCGCAGCAAGGTGATGGTCTCGCGCACCGTCGGCGGGCAGACCACCCGCGCCAGCGTGCCGCTCAGCTATCCGCTGCGCCCCGGCGATACGCTGCGTATCGACGAAAGATGGTTTTAAGGCATGGAGGCGGCGTCCTCGAGGCCTTTGAACATTCTGCACGTCTTTCGCGCCCCGGTAGGCGGGCTGTTTCGCCATGTCGTCGATCTTGCACGCGGACAGGCCGCTCGCGGCCATAACGTCGGTTTAATTGCGGACAGTACGACTGGCGGCGCGCGTGCCGATGAAGCGCTGGCCGCGCTTGCTCATGACCTCACGCTCGGCATTTCCAAGCACCCTTTCCCCCGGCATCTCGGGTTGGGGGATTTAAGCGGCGCGCAGCATGTGGCGCAGCGGATCGTGCAGACGAGCGCGCATGTCATTCATGGCCATGGGGCCAAAGGCGGCGCTTATGCGCGCCTCGCCGCCGCTCCGAAGGAGACCATTCGCGCCTACACACCCCATGGCGGCAGTTTGCATTATCGGCCGACCACGCCGCTCGGGCTTATCTACCTCGGTCTCGAGCGCCTGTTGATGCCGCGCGGCAACTTGTTCCTGTTCGAAAGCGTCTATAGTCGGGACGTTTTCCACGCCAAAGTCGGCAGACCAAAAGGCGTTGTGCACGTGGTGCATAACGGAATCGGCGAGGCCGATTTCAACCTCATAGAGCCGGCTGCGGATGCCACCGATATTCTTTTCGTCGGTGAATTGCGCGCGATCAAGGGCATCGACGTGCTGATCGAGGCCGTCGCCTTACTGCACCGGCAGGGCCGGCGCGTGACCGCGACCATCGTCGGATCCGGCCCTGACGAAAGAGCGTTGCGCGCTACGGCCGAGGCGCGCGGCCTGGCCCGCGATGTCCGCTTTCTTCCAGCCATGCCTGCGCGGCGCGCTTTTTCCCTCGGTCGGATAATGATCGTGCCATCGCGCTCGGAATCGCTGCCTTACGTCGTGCTTGAAGCGGCCGGCGCGGCTCTTCCCCTGATCGCCACCCGCGTCGGCGGGATACCCGAGATATTCGGGGCCGACAGCAGCCGCCTGATACCACCCGAAAATGCTCCGGCCTTGGCCGCAGCCATCGCCACAATCCTGGATGATCCGCAAGAAAGCCGGCAATTCGCCCAAGAGCTGCGGAACCGCGTTCGCGAAGCCTTTTCGGCCCAGCTCATGGTCGAGCAAGTTCTCGCTGCGTACCGGCAGTTTTAGGATCGGCCTAAGCATTTCTTGACTCTCTTTAACTAAGATTCGCCGCCAATCGGGGTGTTCCAGCACACCTGTGAGTCGTGGCGATTGGATTGGTGGAACGATGGGAAAGATTGACGCTCAAACGATGGTCAATGCTGCGTCCTCGGCGGCGACCGCCGCCATGCCGCGCACGTCCAGCAACCGGGGAGAGCTCTCCTCGGAAGCGGAAGCGATCGCCTCCGAATATACGCTGCCACCCTATTCGCCGGTCGTTGTTGCGGGCGTCGCGCGCTTTGTCGAATTCTGCCTGATCGCCGCCATCGGCTTTGCGGTGTATGCCGCCTATGTGCTGCCGGCCAATCATTGGGGCTGGCATTACCCCATCGCGATTTTCGGCGTCGCCGCCTGTAGCATTTTGGCCTTTCAGACCGCCGGCATTTACCGCATGCGATCCTTCCGCAGCCGCAGCCGCCAATATGCGCGGCTGGTCGCTGCCTGGTTGATCGTCTTTCTTCTACTGAGCGCCGGTATTTTCCTGGGAAAATTGCAGGACGAGTTCTCACGCGTTTGGATGCTTTGCTTTTTCCTGCTCGGTCTTGCAGCCCTGGCGGGATTCCGCATGGTGTTCTTCAATCTCATTCGGCGTTGGGCGCACGAAGGCCGGCTCACGCGGCGCACTGTGATCGTCGGGGGCGGCGAACTCGGCGAAGCACTGATCAGCCAATTCAAAGATCTGCGCGGCTCCGACGTACGCATCATCGGCCTGTTCGATGACCGCAATGACGAACGAGCGCCCAGCACGATGGGCGGTCAGCCCAAGCTCGGCACGGTGGACGACCTGGTAGAGTTTGCGCGCCGTACCAGGATTGATCTCATTATCTTTTCGCTGCCGATCTCGGCGGAAACGCGGATCCTCGAGATGCTGCAAAAATTATGGGTGCTGCCGGTCGACATTCGCCTGGCGGCCCATATCAACAAGCTCCAGTTCCATCCCCGCTCCTATTCCTACCTCGGTAATGTTCCAGTGATTGATGTCTTTGACCGGCCGATCGCCGACTGGGACATAGTGATGAGATGGCTGGTCGACAAAATCGTCGGCGGCCTGATCCTGCTCGCCGTCGCGCCCGTAATGGCGCTGGTCGCGCTCGCTATCAAGCTCGACAGCCGCGGGCCCGTGCTGTTCAAGCAAAAGCGCTATGGCTTCAACAACGAGCTAACCGAAATTTACAAATTTCGTTCGATGCACACGGAGCATACCGACGCCATGGCGTCCAAGCTCGTCACCAGGAACGATCCGCGCGTGACGCGGGTCGGCCACGTCATCCGCAAAACCAGCCTCGACGAGTTGCCGCAGCTCTTCAATGTGGTTTTCAAGGGCAACCTGTCGCTCGTCGGCCCCCGCCCACACGCAGTGAATGCGCAAGCCGCCCAGCGGCGCTACGATGAAGCGGTCGAGGGCTATTTCGCGCGCCATCGCGTGAAACCCGGCATCACCGGGTGGGCGCAGATCAATGGCTGGCGCGGCGAAACCGACACATCCGAGAAAATCCAGGCCCGCGTCGAACATGATCTTTATTACATTGAGAACTGGTCGCTGCTGTTAGATCTATACATCCTCGCCCGCACACCGTTTGCGCTGCTCCGCACCGAGAATGCCTATTGATCAGATCGGCGGCCGATCTGTATGACGTCCCAGGCGTAGCCCGCACTGCGTCGCCGGCGGCGGCAACCCTGCTGCATGGTGCGCTGTTCCTCACGATTCTGGTCAGTCCGCTTGTCTTCATTGAGCCATCACCTTACGAAGCCGCCTGCGCGTTGCTTGCACTGGCCTGCCTCGTCGCGGGTGTCAGGCTCGACCGCAAGCTGCTGCCGCTGGCCGTCCTGCTGCTGATCTTTAATCTGGGCGGTCTGCTGGCCTTGATTCTGCCGCGCGACGGCGCCAGCAGCCGCGAGCCAATGATCTACGTGGCTATCTCCTTTTATCTTGCCATGACCGCTGTCGTTTATGCCTGCCTCTTCAGCGAGGACAGCCTGCGGCGGCTGATCATCCTGCGGCGGGCCTATTTCATCGCCGCCTTCATCGCCTCGCTGATCGGCATTGGCGGCTATTTCGGTTACTTTCCCGACGCCACGCTGTACGACCGCGCGCGGTCCACCTTCAAAGATCCGAACGTGTTCGGCCCGTTCCTCGTGCTGCCGCTGGTCATGTTGCTGCAGACGATTATCAGCCCTGCGGTGCGGCTGCGGCATCTATTTGTGTTCGGCGTGCTGGCAATCGCGCTGCTGCTCAGTTTCTCGCGCGGCGCCTGGGCGCATTTCGTGCTGTCCGTCGCTGTCGTGTTGGTCTTAACTTTTCTTACCTCGCCCAACATCCGCACACGACTGCGGCTCATTGTGCTGAGCGCGGTCGCGTTGATCGGATTGACAGCTTTGGTGGCAGGCGCCGTATCCGCCGGCTCCCTTGCCGAAATGTTCCAGCATCGCGCCAAACTTACCCAGAGCTATGACGTCGGGAGCGGCGGCCGCTTCGACCTGCAGG
>JAXDOO010000053.1:0-4423 GCA_034668865.1 Alphaproteobacteria bacterium | reverse complement strand
TCCCTGGTTCGGCAGCCTGCGCAAGGCCTGTCTGTATGTCGCGATCACGGCAGTAGCGAGCCCGGCGCTGGTCGCCCTTGGCGGCGCCTTCGTCCCGATCTTGGGCGGCGGCAGCGTCTCCAATTATTGGACGTTTTGGGCGCAGTGGTGGGTGTCGAACGCCGTTTCCAGCCTGGCGCTCGGGACGGTGGCTCTGACGTGGTTCGGCAGACGTAACGACCCACCCACCCATTTGCCGGCAAGAACGATGATCGAAGGCTCCATCTTGACGGCCGGTCTATTTCTCGTTTGCGCCGTCGCTTTCGAAAGCAGCAAAGGTGACGCTTCTGACGGATTGCTGCCCGCGCTTTTGTACCTGCCGCTCCCCCTAATCCTGTGGTCGGCCATTCGCTTCGGCGCCAAGGGCGCGAGCGGGGCGATTCTGGTTGTCGCTATCGCCCTGCTGTGGCGAGCGCTGAACGGACCTAATCCATTCACAGGTGACACGCCCGAAGAAAGTGTGTTTGCCATCCAAGCCTTCCTTATCGGCCTCGCAGTACCCGTGCTGCTGCTCGGGGCAGCAATCGAAGAAACTTGGCGTGCCGAACAGGCCGTCCGCAAGAGCGAAGAAAGCATGGCGTTTGCCGCCGTGCAGGCCGACCTGTGTCTTTGGCACTTTAATTACCGATCGGACCAGTTCTGGATCACCGATCATGGCCGAGGGATGTTCGACCTCGTTCCCGACAAATCCGTAACCAAGCAGTCGATCGTCGATGTGATCCACCCGGACGATCAACCGGCCGTTCGGAGCGCGATCCGGTCCGCGGCTTTGTCGGATCGGCTGATCGACACGGAATTCCGTATTGTCCGGCGCGACGGCACAATTCGGTGGATCCGCGCCCGCGCCCGCGTCGATCGCAACGAGCGCGGGGAAAAAACCCAGTTAAGCGGAACGTTCGCCGACATCACAAGCCAGAAAGCGGCTCAAAGCGAGCTGGCCCAGCAGCGGCGCGATCTTGCGCATCTGATGCGCGTGTCGATGCTGGGAGAGCTGTCGGGCAGCCTTGCCCATGAACTCACGCAGCCGCTGACGGCGATCCTCTCGAATGCCCAGGCCGCCAAGCTTCTCATGGCAAATGGCAGTCCCGATCTTGCAGAAGTCGCGGCCGCGCTTGACGATATTATTTCTGACGACACCCGCGCCGGCAATGTGATCCATCACATGCGCGGGATGCTGAAAAAAGGCGAAGCAAAGTTCGAAACACTAAATGTCAATGACTTGGTCAGCTCGGCGCTGCTGCTGCTCGACAACGAGCTGATCGCGCGGCGTATTAAATACGACTGCAGCCTCTCGAAAGATTTGCCACTCACGTCCGCCGATCCCGTGCAATTGCAGCAGGTTTTGCTCAACCTCATCATGAATGCCATCGAAGCGATGCATGATGTGTCATCTTTTCGTCGTATCGTGACGATACGTACCAAGAGAATCGAGGACGGGAAAATATCAATTGACATCTCGGACCGGGGGACAGGATTGGCGCCGATCCACGAAGAGCGTATCTTTCAGCCCTTCTTCACGACCAAGGAGCGCGGCCTGGGGCTTGGGCTCGCCATTTGTTCGTCAATCATGAAGGTGCACGGAGGCACACTGGACCTTGAGAACAATCCCGACGAGGGCGCGACGGCGACCCTTGTCATTCCTGGAGAGCAGGCCCGTCTCGCGTCGTAACAAGGGGAGTTGCGTCATGAGTTTTGTAACATTTCTTGTCGACGACGACGGAGGTGTGCTGAAAGCCTTGGCCCGGCTGCTGCGAGCGGCCGGATACGAAACCCGGGCTTACGCCTCCCCGCAGAACTTCCTGGCCAATTATGATCCCGCGCTTCCGGGATGTGTGATCGTCGATCTGACCATGCCCGACCTCGACGGACTGGCCCTGCAGCAAGAGCTGGTTGAGCGAGATCCAGGACGGCCGGTCATTTTCCTCACGGGTACGGGAGACATCGCACGCAGCGTGCGCGCCATGAAAGCCGGCGCCGTGGATTTTCTGACCAAACCGGTCGACGCTACGCAACTGCTGGCCGCCGTGGATCGCGCGCGGCAGAAAGATGAAGAAGCCCGCGGCGCCCGGACCAATCGGGAAGTCTTCGACCGATTGATTGGCCGGTTAACCCCGCGCGAACGTCAGGTTTTGAATCATGTCGTGCTCGGCCGACTGAACAAACAGATCGCGGCGACACTCGGCACCGTCGAGAAGACGATCAAGGTCCACCGCGGGCGCGTGATGGCGAAACTGGAAGTGCGAAGCGTGGCCGAGCTCGTGCGCCTGACCGAACGGGCCGGGCTGCGACCCCCCGGGTAAAGCTGCGTGCTGTAAAGGTAGGCCCTTTGGCCAACTCGACACGGCCCGTAACCCGCCCGAGGGTGGAGCATGGCGAAAGCCCCAACCCGCGTGGCAATCGTGGACGACGATGCGTCGGTTCGCAGAGCGCTGGCGCGACTGCTTTCTGCCTCCTCGTTCGACATCACCACGTTCGGTTCGGCGCGGGAGTTTCTGAAATCGATCAAGGAAGCCCCTCCGGAATGCCTCGTCGTCGATCTACACATGCCCGAGTTCACCGGGCTGGAGCTGCAGCGTCATCTGGTTCGCGCGGGAATTCACATCCCAACGATCATGATGACCGGCTACAACGAACCGGGACTGCGCGAACGCTGCGAATCGGCCGGTGCCGCCAGATTTCTCTTAAAGCCGGTCGATGCAAAAATCTTGATCGGGGAAATCAACTCGGCGATCCATCAAGGATAGGTGCTATTACCTGTGAACACGGTGATAGCCGTAACGCGCTGCATGATAATTGCGAGCGTAGTATGCGCGGGTTGCTGCGCGCCCGCCGCCGGTGCTTGCGCAACTGCCAGGTGCAGCGGTGTAAAGGCAAAGATCGAAATGACAAACAGGAACGCTGACGTTTTAATTTTTTCTCCTGGCAAATGTCTCTACAGAATAAGTGTCAGCCCTGGCTACGGTCCTGCGGCGCTTACCGGATCGCCGGGCAAGCAGCCGCGCTCTGGTAGAGAACGGGCACGGGCATTTGTGCAGGCACGGAAGCCTCGCGATTGTTGCGAGTTCCGTTGTTATCGGTTGAAAATCTAAGCTTCAGGATAACCTGAGCGATATTACCCTTAGGCCAATACAGAAGCCGCCGTTTCGTTGCAGACTTGCGCGTCCCACCCCCATGTTCCGTCGTCGCGCGCAGCTTAGTTAGCGCCAGGCTCAGTGTCCGCTGAACACGAGGATCTTGAAGGGCAGCACCAGCGCCTGGAGCCGAAGAATCAGGGCGTGTACGAGCCCGAGCGCATCCACCGCGTGAAGAGCGAGCCCGCGCATGAAGCCGGTGTCTTTGGAGGCGATCACGTCGTGATTGCTGGAATAAGCGTTGGCGATACAGCTGCTGCCGGGCGTTACGCCGTCCAGCCCGCCTTTGTAGAGCGGCTCGAGAAACACGAGCAGAGTGCCCGGCTGCCTCACCTGCTGTGCGTCGACCAGTTGCTCGCCGCCGCGAAACTGGCCGGCGGCGATGTAGTCCTGCACATCTGTGACCACCATCGGGATAACCGTAAAGGGCTTGGACACGCAGGTGACCTCGGCCGTCATGCCGATCTTCATGATCTGCGCTTCAATCTGATTGAAGCCGGCTTGCAGCGATTGCCGGCCGGCCTCTTCGGGAATCAGGATCCCGGCCGGACGCATGAACGGATTGACGATTTCGCCCACGCGGAGCGTGAACTGTTCCAATTGCCCCTTAACACCGGCCCGGACAACCATCTTGCTGAGTTCCACTTCGGCCTGAGCCAGGGCGGCTTGGGCACTGGCTTTTTGAGCCGGGAGCACGGCCGAGACCCGTTCCATAGCGGATTGTTTTGCAGCCGTGGCAGCCGTGATCGCGCCTAGGCGGCCCTGTGCAACAAGCTCAAGCTTCTCAATGTCGCGCGCCGCGACAATACCCGGATTGCGCCTTTGCAACTCCCGCTTGGTCTCCAGTTCGTCCAAGGCCTGCTGGTGAGAACTCGTGGCCTCTTGAATCTGCCCGTCAGCCTTCACGACATCGATCTTCGCCAACCCGATCTCCGCATCGACCTCCGCAATCTTGCGGCGCGCGGTCTCCGCTGCGGCCTCCTGTTGCGAACTGTCCAGCCTAAAGATCGGTGCGTCCTTGGCGATTGGGCCATTGAAGCCGACATACACTTCGGCGACGCGTCCATTTATTTGAGGGACGATTGGAATCGTCCTGAAGAAAAGCGTGACGTTGGTTGTGGACGGGTGGTTGTAGAAAATCACTGTGATTAAGCCCACAGCGAGAACCAAGCAGGCGGTGATCCCCCACCTCAACTCGAACCATACGGAGTAAAAGGTTATTTCCTTGCCGAACCGCTTACCCTGAACATACC
>JAXDOO010000052.1:0-2926 GCA_034668865.1 Alphaproteobacteria bacterium | reverse complement strand
AATCGGGGCGGCGCTGCGCCACGGCGTCAATCTCGGCGCGACGCGCTGGCTCGGGGCCGGATTTCCGCTCGGCACCTTGATCGTCAATGTCACCGGCTCCCTGATCATGGGCCTGATCGCCGGTTATTTCGCCTTCAAGGGCGATGCTTCGCAGAACTGGCGGCTGTTCCTGTCCACCGGCATCCTCGGCGGCTACACCACATTCTCCGCCTTTTCGCTGGACGCCGCCCTGCTTTATGAGCGCGGCGAGGTGTGGCTGGCGGCGATCTATGTCGTGGCCTCGGTCGTGCTATCGATCGGGGGGCTGTTCGCCGGCTTGGCGATTGCGCGGACGATCTAACCGGCTCATTCCATCGGCAGCATGCCCAAACGGTCCAACAGCTGCATGTCCTTGTCATGCGCGCGGTTCGGCGTGGTGAGCAATTTCGGCCCGTAGAAAATAGAATTGGCGCCGGCGAGGAAGCACAAAGCCTGCGCCTCGTCGGTCATGTCCTCGCGCCCGGCGGAGAGCCGCACCATCGACTTCGGCATCGTGATGCGCGCGGACGCGATGGTGCGCACGAAGTCGATGGCGTCAAGTTTCTCCCGGCCCGCCAGCGGCGTGCCTTCCACCTGCACCAGCATGTTGATCGGCACGCTTTCCGGATGCGACGGCAGACTCGCCAGCGTCGCGATCATGCTGATACGGTCCGCCTCCGTCTCCCCCAAGCCGATGATGCCGCCGCAGCACACATTGATGCCGGCCTCGCGCACGGCGGTGAGCGTATCGAGCCGGTCCTGATAGGTGCGGGTGGTGATGATCGCTCCGTAATGCTCCGGCGAGGTGTCGAGGTTGTGGTTGTAATAATCAAGACCGGCGTGTTTCAGCCGCGCCGCCTGCGGGCCCGTCAGCATGCCGAGCGTCACGCAGGTTTCCATCCCGAGCGCTTTGACGCCTTCCACCATGGCGCAGACCTGCTCGAGATCGCGATCCTTGGGCGAGCGCCAGGCCGCGCCCATGCAGAAGCGGCTTGCACCCGCCGCCTTGGCGGCGCGCGCATCCGCCAACACCGCCTCGAGCGCCATCAGCTTCTGGGCTTTGACGCCGGTGTCGTAATGCACGCTTTGCGCGCAATAGCCGCAATCTTCCGGGCAGCCGCCGGTCTTGATCGACAGCAGCGTGGAGATCTGCACCTCGCGCGGATCGAAATTCTCGCGATGGATGCGCTGCGCCTGAAAGATCAACTCCGGAAACGGCAGCGCGAATAGCGCGGCGACTTCCGCGCGCGTCCAATCGTGGCGGATGGCGCCAAGATTCAGGCGGACCGCGGAGGGCAGCGATTCGGCGAGAGACATTCGTTCCTGCAGTCGTTGGCGTTAATTCGTGACATCCGCCGGCACATCGCCTTTGCGGATGGCGGGAACCACCGGCGGCTGGCCGGTTTCCTCCAGGATCCTCTGGCCTTCCGACGACAGGATCAGCCGCACGAAATCCGCCGCCTCTTTTGGATTCTTCGCCGTACCTGGAATCGTCGCGGCGTTGCGGATCGCCTCGCTCATATTGACGCTGGCGGGAAAGCGCAGGATGTCGACGTCGTTCTTCGCGGCCACCGCGGCCGAGAGATAGACGACGCCGGCATTGGCGGTGCCTTCCCGTACTGCCTTGACGGTGTCGGGCACGGAATTGGCGGCGATCGCGCCGTCGATGATTTTCTGCGCAAGCTCCGGCTTGCCTTCGAGATTGGTCGCGCGCTTGACGAACTCGATGGTGCGGGCGGTGCCGAGATCTTTCTCACCGGTGATGCGGGCGAATTTCACCTCCGGCTTCGCCAGGTCGGAGACCTGGCGGATCGCCAGCGGATTTCCTTTTTTGGTGATGATGGCCATCTCGTTGGCGGAAAAAACGACGTACCACGAGGCGGCGTCCTGGCCGCCGGCGGTCTTCTTCCCGATCAAATCCTCATCGATCACCGCGGTCGCGGATGGCGCGAAGACGTCGCAGGTCTCGCCCTTGATGATGCGCTCGGCCAGCGCCTTGGACGTGCCGCCCGTGAGATTGAGGGTGACGCCGGCGTTCTTGCCCTCGAAGGCCTTCTTCAGCGCGGCCATCGGGCCGGCGAGTGAATCGGCGTGAAAGACTTCGATCGTGCCCGCTTCTGTCCTGCTGATGCCCGTCATGGCAACGGCGCTCCCGATGCAGACCAAGGTGAAGAGTTTCGCAATGCACGCAGGAAACCCCGTCATTGATTCCTCCCGACGCTACTGAGGCCGCGCATAGCCATGCGCGCGTGGTTAAGGCTACACCAAAACGAAGCTGGCCGGGCTGCTGCGCGATATGGATACATGACCGCAGTTGCCTTCATCCCCGCTTCTTGTGATAGGCGTGGATCTCCACCGCGTCCCACACGCCGTTGACGTGATAGGGATCGCTGTCGGTGAAAGCCTTCACCGCCGCGCGGTCCTTGGCCTCGATGATGAACAGGCTGCCGATCGGGGTCTCGTCGTCGTCGGCCACGAAGGGTCCCGCCGTGATGACGCTCACGCCGTATTTCTCGCTGTCGTCGAGATGCTGCCGGTGCGCCTTGTAATGCTTGGCCCGGGTGTTGATCGCATCCTTCTTATCCATGGCATGAATGACGAAGAGCATGGCGGAACTCCTGCTGGAACCTGCGCTATGCTAACCTGCCGCACCGCCCTCTGTCAGGCCGAAAGAAGAAAGACTTAGTGATGAGCGACACTCCGCCCGACCGGCTCTCCAACGACCCGAAAAGCCCCTACTACGATGCCGAAGCGCTGGCGCGCGACGTCGGCATCCGCTTTGGCGGCAAGGAGAAGACCAATGTGGAGGAATATTGCGTGAGCGAGGGCTGGATCCGCGTGGCGGCGGGCAATGCGCGTGACCGCTTCGGCAATCCGCTGACCATCAAGCTGAAAGGGCCGGTGGAGC
>JAXDOO010000051.1:0-11289 GCA_034668865.1 Alphaproteobacteria bacterium | reverse complement strand
CCGTTCGATCCTCGGGCCGGGCGACACGCTGCCCTTCCGCTCCCGTCTTGCCTCGCCGCCGCTGGATGCGCGCGAGGTGCAGGTCCGATTCTTCAACGGGCATGATGTGGCGGCGGGATTGGACTGATCATGCCGCGCATTCTGATCGCCGAGGACGATGAACCGTTACGCGCCTTGATCGCGCGCGCACTGCTGCAACACGGCCATGATGTCGTCACGGCCGCAGACGGTGGCGCCGCGCTCGAAGCCCTGGCGCGAGAGCATGGCCGCTTCGACCTGTTGCTCACAGATATCAAGATGCCCGTGATAGATGGCATCGAGCTGGCGATGGCCACCGTGCGCGACTACCCTGACGTAACAATCCTGTTCATGACAGGCTATGCCGACCAGCGCGAGCGCGCGCATGGTCTCGATGCCTTGATCCATGACGTGACCACCAAACCGCTGTCGGTGGCCACCATTCGCGCCGCAGTCGACGAGGCGCTGGCCACCGCGCGGCGCTAGCGTGGCGAGAATGATCGCAGCGGAAAGAAAAGCTTTTTTCCGTGCAGGGCGCAGCTAAAAATCCTTCAGCAGCCGCTCGATATAGTCGAGCTCGAGCTGCGGGCGCGCCGTTTCGCCGAGGCGCTTGCGCAGCTCTTCCAGAATGCGGCGGGCGCGCTGGACGTCGATTTCGCCCGGCACCTTGACGGACGTGTCGTCCTGATAGTCGCGGCCGCGCAACGGCCT
The DNA here is from genome assembly GCA_034668865.1 of Alphaproteobacteria bacterium. Classification (GTDB taxonomy): domain Bacteria; phylum Pseudomonadota; class Alphaproteobacteria; order Rhizobiales; family Xanthobacteraceae; genus CANKHA01. The sequence goes on along the minus strand of JAXDOO010000051.1, from coordinate 10,560 downwards.
CCCAAGCGGATCGGTTTCTTCATTCGCCCGTGCCTGCCCAAGACCGCCCGGCCGGCCCATGCCGGGACCCCGGCCCTGGCCCTGACCACGCTGCTGCTGCATCGACTGCGCAAAATTCTGCGCGCCGCGGCGCAAGGCATCGAGCGCCTTGCCCTGTGAATCGACGGCGGAATCCGCATTGCCTTGGCCAAGCTGGCCTTCGGCGTCGCCCATAGCCTCGCCGGCGCGGCCAAGCTGATCGAGACCATCGCCGGGGCCGTCCTGCGTCGGCTGGTCACCCGGCTGCGGGCCATGCCCGCGCTTGCGCAATTCCTCCAGCATCTTGTTGAGCCGGTCGCGCAGTCCCTGCTGGTCGCCGCGCAGCTGACCCAACTGGTCCCGCTTATCTTGATTGCCGCGCTGACGGTCGCGCCGCGCGTCCTGCCCTTCCTTGAAGGTTTTATCGCGCAATTCGCGCTGGCGCTGGATCATCTCGGCGAGATCATTGAGCGCCTGCATGTCCTCGTCGCCGCCTTGGCCGGGCCGCGCCATCTGCAAGCCTTCCAGCATCGCCTGCAATTCCTGCAACATCTGACGCGCGGCGTCCTTGTTGCCGGAGCGCGCCATCTGCTCCATCCGGTCAAGCATGTTCTGCAAATCCTGCTGCCGCAGGATGCGTGAATTGGGCGGAAGCGGGCGCGCGAGCTGATCGGGGTTGCGCCGCATCTCTTGCGCCAGCGCCTGCAGGAAGTTATTGAGCGCCGCCCGCAGCTGATCCATCAGCCGTTTGATTTCATCATCGCTAGCATTGCGCTCGAGCGCCTGGCGCAGCGCTTCCTGGGCGGCTCGCAGCTGTGCGGCGGCGTCGCCCATGGTGCCGTCTTCGATCAGCACCGCCATCGCCCATATGCGCGAGACCACGTCGCGCAGCTCGTCGTCGCTGCGCGCATTGGTCAGATTCCAGTAGAGCGAGCGCAGCCCGAGATAGATGCTGGTGTCGGGGGTAAAGCGCTCCGGCGCGATGGTAAGCGCATCGAGGCCGATCAGCACGCGCGGCTTGCTGTCGGCATCGAGCGCGATCATGCGCCGTTGCTCGATGAGTGATTTTGCAATCGGATTGAAGAAAGGCCGCTCCGGCAGCTTCATCTCGAACGGCTCGCTGCGGCCTTCGTTGCCGGCCTGATCCTTGGCCACAAGCGTCATGACCATGTCGGAGCCGGCGAACGGGTGTTCGGTCAGATCCTTCACGGTTTGGCCGATCGCATTGCGGGTGCGCGCCTGCGGCATCACCAGCGGGAATTCCGGCGCGCCATAGAGTGGGCGCGTCTTCATCTCCGCGGCCTCGGACTTTTCCTTGCGCTTGAAGACCGCCTGGCCTTCGGTGGCGCCGTAATCGTCCTCGATCTTGTAGCTAAGCTGCATGGCGCCATGGGGACGCGCTTCCGGATCCTTCGACAGCGTAATGGTCGGCGGCCGGTCCGGAATGGCGGTAAAGCTCCACGTGACGTCATCGCCGTAACCGCGGATGGTCGCGGCCCCGCTGCCGTCGATGGCGTAGCGCCGCTCTTCGGCGCCGGTGGGCGGCTTGGCCGCGGCGGGCGCTTCGTTCAGCTCGCCGCGCGTGACGATGTCCAGCCCCGACTTGCCGCTCGCGCGCACCACCAGGATGCTGCCGATCGGCACGGCATGGGACGCGGCCATCGGCAGCGGCTCGCCGGGGCGCAAGCCCGGCAACAAGAGCGGCGACTTGCCGGTATAAAGCGGCGGAGTAACCCAGGCATCGACACGGAAATTCGCCGGCGTCACGACGCCGCGGAAATCAAAGGCGGCGCCGATGCGCCGCAGGCGATCGCCGCTTGCGCCAAAGAAGGTCGCGACTAACAGCAGAAGGACCAGCCCGCGCAATGCGTAAGGATCGCGCGCGGCCAGCCGCGGCGACGGCAACCCCGCCTTCAGCCCGCGCGCGGCATCGGCGGCGCGCTGAAGATGAGCGCGCCACAGCGCCATCGAGAAGGGATCGCCGGCAGTGGTCGCCATATTGTCGGTGACGGCGGTCGCGGGACGGTGCGGCAGACCGCTCATGCGATCGAGCCGCTGTAAACCTTCCTGACGTGTCGGGATACGCAGGCGCAGGAGCGGCACGCTGGCCGCTGCCGTGATCACGAACAGGACCAGCATGCCGACGACGCGGCCGACTGGCGGTAGCCACAACCACACGCCAAGCCAGGAGACCGCGATGAACAGGCCAATGGCGGTGCCCAGGCTCGCCAGCGCGGGCCATAGCCGCTCCCAGAAAATGGCAAAGCGCGCGCGGGTGAGCGGGCTCGCGAGCACGGCTTGGCCAGCCGGTTCCGAAATGCCTTGGCTGCGCGACGGCTGATCCGTCACCGGGATCTCCTGAAGGAATCTTGGTTACAACATCTTAGCACGCGTAATAGGTCCCGCTAGCGGAGCAAAAAACGCGCCATTTTCGTTGTTTTTGGCTCACAACCAAGGCGGCACGCGATCGAGCGCGATCAATGCGTCGACTTCGAGGCGGGGGCGCACCAGAGCCCATTCGCTCTTGCGGACCAGCACTTCCGGAACCAGGGGCCGCGTGTTGTAGGTGCCGGCCTGTACCGCGCCGTAGGCGCCGGCGGACATCACCGCGAGCAGGTCGCCAGGCTGGGCTTCGGGAATGTCACGCTGGAGCGCCAGGAAATCGCCCGATTCGCACACCGGTCCGACCACGTCCGCCACCAGGCGCCTTGCCGAAACCGATGCTTCCTTCACCGGCCAGATTTCGTGATGCGCCTCGTAGAGAGTGGGACGGATCAGATCATTCATGCCGGCATCGACCACCACGAAGGTCTTGGCCTCGCCGCGCTTCACATATTGCACACGGGTGACAAGAATCCCGGCATTGCCGACGATCAGCCGGCCGGGCTCGAAGATCAGCGTGCAATCCAGATCGCGCGTCGCGCGCTTGACCACTTCAGCGTAAGCGGCGGGATCGGGTGGTGGCTCGTTGTCGTCGCGATAGGGAATGCCGAGCCCGCCGCCGAGATCAACATGGGAAATGGTATGGCCATCGGCGCGCAATTCGCGCACGAACTCCGCGAGCAGCGTGAAGGCATTGCCGAAGGGATCGAGATGGGTGATCTGGCTGCCGATATGCATGTCGACGCCAGTCACCTTGATGGCCGGCAGCTTCGCCGCATGGGCGTAAACAGCGCGCGCGCGGCTTAAGGGAATACCGAACTTATTCTCCGATCTGCCGGTGGCGATCTTGGCATGCGTCTTCGCGTCGACGTCCGGGTTGACCCGGATCGAGATCGGCGCGACGCGCCCCTTACCGGCTCCGATGGAGGAGAGCAGATCGAGCTCCGCCTCCGACTCCACATTGATGCAGAGAATGTCTTCGTCAAGCGCCAGTGCCAGCTCGCGCCCGCTCTTGCCGATGCCGGAGAACATGATCTTGTTTGCCGGAATGCCCGCCGCCAGCGCGCGCTGCAATTCGCCCGCCGATACGACGTCGGCGCCGCTGCCAAGCCTCGCCAGCGTCCTCAGCACCGCCTGGTTGGAATTCGCCTTCATGGCGTAGCAGACCAGCGACGGCACATCGGCAAAGGCGCCGGCAAATACCTTGTAATGACGCTCGAGTGTGGCGGTGGAATAGCAATAGAACGGCGTGCCGACATTATCGGCCAGCGCGGCGAGGCTTACCGCCTCCGCGTGCAACACGCCGTCGCGATAGGCGAAGTGATGCATTTCAATCGTACCGTGACATAGAAAAGGAAAAATCTGTGCACGTCTGCAACTCACCGCACGCGACGAACTGGACCAGACGTGGCAGCTTTAGTCGATCAGCCAATCCATGGGCAGGGGTTTTTTCGGCGCGTTGCTGGGCGCGACCGGGCGGCCGCGGGCGTCGAAGGCGGCCGGCGTCTCCGGTGCCTGGGGCTCCGCGACCGGACTGAGCCCGACATTCGGGCCTGCTGCCTGTGCCGGCGGCGCAGCCCCCGCCACCGGCGGCGGATCGAGCGGCCCCTTGCGGCCGCAGCCGCCAAGGGCAAAGGCGGTGGCAAATGCGCCGATCACGGCAAGGCGAAGGCAAATCAATCGGTTCAAAACGAGCTCCCGTGTTGACGGCACCATAGCAGAACGTTTTGTAAATTCACCTCTGTATGGACGGTGTTACGACCGCGGCATACCCGGCCCACTGCTTCCGGGCGTCGCGCCTGACCGCCCGGCCAGACCCCGCCAGGCATAAAATAGCAGGGCCACGCCGGCCGAAACGATTGCGCCGAGGATCACCCAAAAGATCCCTAACAGGCCCCAGAGATTCCCACCGATTGCCTTCTCGAAGGCGCCGTATTTCGCCAGGCCATAGACGCTGCCGCCGACCAAAAATGCGGCACAAACGACCAGCGCGCCCAGCGCGCCCGCCTGGAAGATTTTGAACGGCGATACTGGTTGAGGACTTCCTCTCGCGCGCGCTAGACGTACTGCAATGCCGAACAAGACACTGCCGTAAATCGCGAGCAATGCTTGCCCGAAAAATAGAAACGAGGCGTAGCCGGCCTGCCGGTACGCCGGAAGCGGAACGGTGACGTCTCGCAGCCACCAGGCCGGGGCTGCAATCAGTAGGAGACCGACCACCAGGGCGAGGATTCTGGTCATGGCGTCATCCGCATCCTATATACCGCCAACAGGCACTGCCGCGTCTAATTCTGGTCCAGTCGCTTGAGCCACCGCTTCGCGGCACTGCGCACATTCTTTGGCGCGGTGCCGCCAAAGCTGGTGCGGCTTTTCACCGAGTCGCTCACTGCCAGCACCTCAAACACGTCCTTGGTGATGCGAGGCTCGACTGTCTGCATCGCTTCGAGCGGCAGCCGGTGCAGCGGAACATTGTTCTCGGAAGCGGCCGCGACGATGCGGCCGGTGATGTGATGCGCCTCGCGGAACGGCAGCTTCAGCGCCCGCACCAGCCAGTCGGCGAGATCGGTAGCGGTGGCATAGCCTTCGCCCGCCGCTTTCTTCATGCGTGCTGTGTCCGGCTCGAGGTCGGTCACCATGCCGGCCATCGCCGCAAGCGATAGCGTGAGTGCGGAGAGCGCAGCCATGGTGCCCTCCTTGTCCTCCTGCATGTCTTTTTGATAGGCGAGCGGCAATCCCTTCATCACCACGAGGAGTCCGTTAAGCGCGCCGATAACGCGGCCGGTTTTGGCGCGCACCAGCTCGGCGGCGTCCGGGTTGCGCTTCTGTGGCATGATCGACGAGCCGGTCGTGAATTTGTCGGACAGCTTTGCCAGCCCGGTGAGCGGGGACGTCCAGATCACGATCTCTTCGGCCAGCCGCGACAGATGCACCGCCGCGACCGAAGCGGCCGCCAGCGTCTCCAGAACGAAATCGCGGTCGGATACCGCGTCGAGCGAATTGGCGGTGGGCCGGTCGAAGCCGAGTGCCTGCGCCGTCATGTCCCGGTCGATCGGGAACGACGTGCCGGCAAGCGCGGCCGCGCCGAGCGGGCACTCATTGAGCCGCTTGCGCGCGTCGGCAAAGCGGCCGCGATCGCGCGCAGCCATCTCGACATAGGCGAGCAAATGATGACCGAAAGTCACCGGTTGCGCAGTTTGCAGATGCGTCAGGCCCGGCATCACGCTGGCCGCGTGTTCTAAAGCCTTTTCAGCCAGCGCGCGCTGAAAGGCTGCGAGTGCGCGATCGATATCATCGATGGCGCCGCGCACCCATAATTTGAAATCGGTGGCTACCTGATCGTTACGCGAGCGCGCGGTATGCAGCCGTCCGGCGGCCGCACCGACCAGCTCAGCCAGCCGGCTCTCCACATTCATGTGGATGTCTTCGAGCGCGCGTTTGAATTCGAATTTGCCGGCGTTCATTTCAGCCAGGATGGTATCGAGGCCCTGTGCCAGCTTGCCGGCGTCCTCCGCCGTGATAATGCCTTGCTTGGCGAGCATGGCGGCATGCGCCTTGGACGCCAGGATATCCTCCCGGAAAAGGTGTCGGTCAAAATCGATGGAGGCATTGATTTCCTCCATGATGGCGTCGGGGCCGGAGGCAAAGCGTCCACCCCACATCTTGTTGGTCATGACACGTCCAAAGGCACGTACACCTCGTGTCGTGGTTCAGAAATTCGCTTCATTCTTGCCGCGAGTCCTTCAGGCGAATTCTGAACCAAAACGACACGAGAACTTTTAAGTTTGCTAGTGTTCTGCGAATCCGAAGTTCGCTCCGGAGGTTGCCGCAAAGTTGTGCGAACTTCGGATTCGGGACACTAGCCTAGGTTTTGCCGGCCATGAAAGAACCTTCCGACCCCACAGCAGGCCGCCCGTTCCAGCGCCGCCGCGGGTTGATTGCCGGCGCTGCCGTTGCCGTCCTCTTGGCCGGGCTTGCGGGGGTATACGGGATCGGCGGGTTGCAGCGCAATGCGGGCGCCGACGCCGGGTGCCAGGCCGCGGTGGACATCGCCAAGCGGATTGCGCCGCTGGCGCGCGGGGAAGTGGCGGCATTAACCGTGGCGGAAAAGCCCCTGCGCGTGCCGGAGCTGAGCTTCCAGGACGCGGAGGGCCGCCAGCATATGCTGAAGGACTGGCGGGGCCGCTTCGTGCTGTTAAACCTGTGGGCCACATGGTGCGTGCCCTGCCGCCGGGAAATGCCCGCGCTCGACGCACTGGAGGGCAAGCTCGGCGACCGGGATTTCCAGGTGGTGGCGGTGAATATCGACACCCGCGATCCCGACAAGCCGAAGGCCTGGCTGAAGGAGGTCGGCATCAATCGCCTCGCTTATTTCGCCGATCCGGAGGCCAAGGTGTTTCAGGACCTCAAAGCCGTCGGCCGCGCCTTCGGCATGCCGACCACACTCCTGATCGATCCGGAAGGATGCGAAATCGCCACCTTGGCCGGGCCGGCAGAATGGGCGAGCGATGCGGCGGTGAAATTTGTACAGGCGGCGAAGACGCCGGCGCGCTAACGCATGATCCGCCGCGCTACATAACGCGCTTGCTCGACGTCGCGTAAAACGCGCGCTCAGCGCGTCGGCACCGGCTTTTCGCCGCGGTAGTCGTAGAAGCCGCGCTGCGTCTTGCGGCCGAGCCACCCGGCCTCGACGTATTTCACCAGCAACGGGCACGGCCGGTATTTGGAATCCGCTAGGCCTTCGTGCAGCACCTGCATCACCGACAGCACGGTATCGAGGCCGATGAAGTCGGCGAGCTCGAGCGGGCCCATCGGATGATGCGCGCCGAGCCGCATGGCCGTATCGATCGCCTCGACATTGCCGACGCCTTCATAGAGCGTGTAGATCGCCTCGTTGATCATCGGCAACAGCACGCGGTTGACGATGAAGGCGGGGAAGTCCTCCGACACCGCGATGGTCTTGCCAAGTTTGCTGACGAATTCCTTGCTGGTCTCGAAGGTCGCGTCGTCGGTGGCGATGCCACGGATCACCTCCACCAGTTCCATCAGCGGCACTGGATTCATGAAGTGGATGCCGATGAAGCGCTCCGGTCGATCGGTCGAGGACGCCAGCCGGGTGATGGAGATCGACGAGGTGTTGGTGGCGACGATCGCCTCCGGCTTCAGCACCGCGCAGACCTCCGCGAAAATCTGCCGCTTGACCTGTTCCTGCTCGGTCGCCGTCTCGATAACGATGTCGCAATTGGCCAAGCCATCGAGGCTTTCGGTGGCGCGAATGCGGGCGAGCGCATTCTTCCGGTCGTCCTCGCCGATGATCTTTTTTCCGACCTGGCGCGCCATATTGCCGTTGATTGTGGCAATGCCGGCCTTAATGCGGTCCGGCCCCACGTCATAGAGCGAGACATTAAACCCGGCGAGCGCGCAGACATGGGCAATGCCGTTGCCCATCTGTCCGGCACCGATCACGCCGACTGTCTTGAGAGAAAGCCCCATAGTCTTTTTCCAATCGATGCCGCGCGGACGGCGCCTGCAAGACACTTACCAGAAATGCTGTTTACGCTGAACCTTACCTGAACGACAGCAGACAAAAGGCGCATTCCCCGAAATCGTCAACGACCGATTTTGCCAAGTTCTTCCGCAAGCTCCGGCAGTGCCTGGAACAGGTCGGCTACCAGACCATAGTCGGCAACCTGGAAGATTGGCGCTTCCTCGTCCTTGTTGATCGCTACGATAACCTTGGAGTCCTTCATCCCGGCGAGATGCTGGATGGCGCCGGAAATGCCCACCGCGATGTAAAGATCGGGGGCAACGATCTTGCCGGTCTGCCCTACCTGCCAGTCGTTCGGCGCGTAGCCGGCATCCACCGCCGCGCGGGAGGCGCCCACGGCCGCGCCGAGCTTGTCGGCTACCGGCTCGATATATTTGGTGAAATTCTCCCGGTTCTGCATAGCTCTTCCGCCCGAGATGATGATCTTGGCCGAGGTCAGTTCCGGACGGTCGAGTTTCGACAATTCCTCACCGACGAATGACGATTTGCCCGCATCGGCCGCGGCGGCGACCGCTTCAACCGGCGCGCTGCCGCCTGCGCCCGCTGCGCCGAAACCCGCAGTGCGGATGGTGATGACCTTTTTGGCCTCGGAGGATTTGACGGTTTGGATCGCGTTGCCTGCGTAGATCGGGCGCTCGAATGTGTCGTTCGCAACCACCTTGGTCACATCGGACACCTGCATGACGTCGAGCAACGCCGCCACGCGCGGCAGAATGTTCTTTCCCATCGTGGTCGCCGGCGCGACAATCGCGTCATACGGCCCGGCGAGTGAAACGATCAGTGCGGCGACCGGCTCCGCCAGCATATGGGCATAGGGCGCCGCATCCGCGAGCAGCACCTTGCTCACGCCCTCGAGTTTCGCCGCTGCGTCCGCCACCGTGTTGCAGCCCTGGCCCGCCACCAGCACATGCACCTCGGAGCCAAGCTGCTTCGCCGCGGTGAGCGCCTTGGCTGTCGTGTCGCGCAGCGTATTGTTATCGTGCTCAGCGAGAAGCAGCGTCGGCATTACAGCACCCCTGCCTCGTTCTTCAGCTTGCCGACGAGGTCCGCGACATTGGCGACTTTGATGCCGCTCTTCCGCTTGTCCGGCTCCACCGTCTTCACCACCTGCAACCGCGGCTTCACGTCGACGCCATAGGCTTGCGGCGTCTTCTCGTCGATTGGCTTTTTCTTCGCCTTCATGATGTTCGGCAGACTGGCGTAACGCGGCTCGTTCAAACGAAGGTCGGTGGTCACAATCGCGGGCCCTGCAAGCTTCACGGTCTGCAAGCCGCCATCGATCTCGCGGGTGACGACGACGTCAGTGCCTTCCAGCACCAGTTTGGAAGCGAAAGTGCCCTGCGGCCAGCCGAGCAAGGCCGCGAGCATCTGACCGGTTTGATTGCAGTCATCATCGATCGCCTGCTTGCCCATGATGACAAGGCCGGGCTGTTCCGTCTCAACGATGGCCTTGAGGATTTTTGCAACCGCCAGCGGCTCCACCGGAGTGTCGGTCTTCACCAGGATGCCGCGGTCGGCGCCCATGGCAAGCGCGGTGCGGATGGTTTCCGCCGCCTGCGCCGGTCCGATGGAAATGGCAACGATCTCGGTCGCCTTGCCGGCTTCCTTCAGGCGGATCGCCTCTTCCACTGCGATCTCATCGAACGGATTCATCGCCATCTTCACGTTGGCGAGCTCGACGCCTGAGCCGTCCGCCTTGACGCGAATTTTGACATTGAAGTCGACGACCCGTTTTACGGGTACCAGGATTTTCATTTTCTTCGAATCCCCAGTCGCACGCTAATCGCCGCTTGTTTTGCGGTCAACGCCGCCGGTCACCGGTTCTGGCCGGGCGCCCAGAGCACATCGCGGGCGCCTTTGTCGTTGGCATAGCGGCCGGCGACAAAAAGAAAATCGGAAAGCCGGTTGACGTATTTCAGCGCGGGCGCGCCCACGCTTTCTCCCGGCTTCTCGCTGAGCTCGACCATCATGCGCTCGGCGCGGCGGCAGACCGTGCGCGCGAGATGCAGATAGGCCGCGGCGGGGCTGCCGCCCGGCAGAATGAAGGAGCGCAGCGGCTGCAGGTCGGCGTTCAGCCGGTCAATCTCTTGTTCGACCCACTCGACCTGCGCATCGGTCACCGTCAGGCGCGCACCGCCCGGGCCTTTTTCCGACAGGCAGAGCTCAGCTTCGACATCAAAAAGATCGTTCTGGATGCGGGAAAGCGCAGCATCAAAGGTCTTGTCGTCGCCGGTATAGAGTCGCACCAGCCCGATCACCGCATTGACTTCATCCAGCGTGCCATAGGCAGCGACGCGCAGGTCGAATTTCTTGCGTCGCGCGCCGCTGCCAAGCGCGGTCGTGCCATCGTCGCCGGTGCGGGTGTAAATGCGGTTGAGAACGACCATAGCGGTTACTTTCTTGCTGATCAGCGTTTCATGGCCCACACCGCCGCCATGATAACGATGATGGCAATGAATTGAAGGAGCACCCGCATCCGCATCAGCCGTTGCGAGGTATTGGGCGAACCGCCGCGCATCATGTTGAAGAGGCCGAGCACCAGCACAATAGCGACCGCGCCTATGGCGATAGGCACGAGATTGTTCAGGAGAGTGGACATGCGCTGATGGCCGAAT
>JAXDOO010000050.1:0-12983 GCA_034668865.1 Alphaproteobacteria bacterium | reverse complement strand
CAATATGTTTCGCCGTAGCAGCTTTAGTGCATGAGCGCCGAAATACAGCCGATACAACAATGCCGGCATGCCCATGGCCATAACGACTCGCGCCGACAGGTTCTGAAAAATTCCGACATTCGTGGTCATTTTTTCAGATTTTTGTATGCGAACAAGATCTGGCTGGATGAGCCGCTCAATAAATCCTTTGAGGATTGCCGGCATGTCCCCGCACCAAAGCGGAAAGATAATGACGACGTGGCTGGACGATTTCATCGCCGCATAGACTGTTCGAAGGTCGGGCTCGAAAGGCTGCTCCTCCTCATAACCCTTCTTCAAAATCGGATCGAAAATTAGTCGCGAAAGCACGAACATCTCCACGCTGTGGCCGCTGCTTGTTGCTCCTTTCTTATACGCTTCGCCCAAGGCTTCGCAGTAGCTGTTTTGCTGAGAATGACCAACAACGATAGTAATTTTGGACATACCCTAGTGGGCCATCAGCACAGGAACCGGCGTGTCGCTTAGCATGGAGCGCGTTACGCCGCCGAATAACAATTCACGAACGCGGGTACGTCCATAGCCCCCCATAATCAACAAGGACGCGCCCCGGGACTTTGCTTCCTGGTCGATCATGCGCGCATGGTCAGTCTCGTCGTGGCATATCAAATCGGCGGAAATATTATGCCGCTCCAGGTTAGTAATCATTTTTGCAGCGCCGCTTCTCTTCACCGCCTGCTCATCGCCCACGACGAGCAGCTCGACCTTGCTGGCAAGTGCCAGCACCGGCAAGGCATCTCTGACAGCGCGAGCTGCGTGTTGGCTGCCGTCCCAGGCGATGAGGACACGGCGCGCTGAAAACGCTTCGCTATGATTGTGAGGCACCACTAGCAGCGGGCGGCCCGAATAAAAGAGCACCGCTTCTGCGAACAGATCCCCTGCGTGTTCCAAGCCGGGCTGGCTTTGCGTCACAACGGAAATGTCGCAAACACGGGCTTCCCTCGCGAATGCGGCCACCGCATTGTTGAGCCCTGCCCTGACAACCTCACGGCTTATCTCGACCTTCGCTTGGCGGGCCCGATCTTGAAGCTGCCGAAGAACACCGTCCGCCTGCTTGAGCACAGTTGCAACATGACCGTCGACAAGCTCGCGCGGTACCCACGGCAAGCTCCCGCCAGGCACAGTCGGCTGCAAGGCGTAGCTATACGCCGCCAAATGCGCATGGAAAGTCTGGGCCATGGAAATTGCATACTCGGCACCGGTCTGCTTCTCCTCGGTCGGCCCCAAGGCCACTAATATTGTCTTGTAGGTCATGTGGCTGCTACTCGGTTGGATGACTGTCGTAGTTTGACGAGTTGGGCAACACGTGATGAGAAGGCAAAAGCTTGCTGGCGCCGCTACCGACTGCTCTTCAGCGACATAATGTATGCCGCAAGATCAGCAGCTTCATTACGCGTCAATCCCATATTCGGCATCACAGGATGCGGATTCATCAGAAAGTAAGCGAGACGGGCTGCATCAATGTTCTCTTTATTTGCAATGCTCGTGAAAGGCGGCGCCTCCGTCGCAGCCCGCTGACCAGCGCTCGTGACATGACAGGACGCACACCAGCGTTCTGCAAGGTTTCGACCATTGGCGATGTCAGCCAGTGCATTTTGTGGGCACATTAGCCCGGCTCCGATGGCACACGCGGCCAGAGTAAACATCCTCATTTTGCACCTGGCTGCTGAATTGACTGGAGGTAGGCCAAGATGGCTTTGACCTCTTCCGGCTTGAAGATGAAATCTGGCATGTCGGGATGGCCGCTGCTAAGGCCCTCGGCCAAGGCCTCGGACAGATACTCAATCGGGTACCGGGATGACAAGGTGCGAAAGGCAGGAGCTTGGGCGTGGCCGCTAACATCATCTCGACCAATGGCATGACAGCTTGAACAGTTTGTTCGAAGAATTTCGGCGCCCTTCTTGACGAGGTCGGTTTGAGCTTGGCAAGGACCTGCGATTATCGAGAGCGAGGCTCCGAACATCACTGCGGCAAGACAGCGCATTGGTTCCCATGGGTTATAAGTTTCAACAGGCTTTCGAGGTGGGCTTCGGTTCGCATCAACGCGGAAAGTCCACGAAGGAGTAATGACTTTTGCCCGCTTGGGTTTTAGGGCCTCCAGTTTGCCTTGTACATCCACCTTTGGCGGTTGCTCACCCTTCGGCTTTCAGCCTGCTGCGCAAAAGCTAGCAAAGTCAGTGCAGCAAGAACCGCACCGCCGCGATTGTTGCTTTCATGCTCGTCTCCTGCCGATCGGCACTCCCGCGCCCTCACCGCTCATGGGCGGAGCTACGTTCCCGTGCCCGTTGCCGCCTTCTCGCCGGAAGCGGATCAGCGAAAAATGCCCGAGCGGCGGGACCGGCCGGTGCTCCACCACGCTTACACCTCCGTGCTGCTCGGCCCATCTCGCCAGCCGCCCAAAGCGAAACTCCGGGCGCCAGCCGAGCCGGCGCGCCAGCGGGGCGAAGCCCTGCTCAAAGGCGCGGCGCATACCCTGATCAGCGCCGATGTGATTGACCAAGATGATCTCGCCGCCGGGCCGCAGCACGCGCGCGAACTCGTCAAGCGTGGCTTCCGGATTGGGGACCGCCGTAATGACATATTGCGCGACCACCACGTCGAAAGAAGCATCCGACAGCGCGAGCTTCTCCGCGTCCATCACCGCCAGCGCCTCTACATTATCGAGCTTGTGCTCGGCCACGCGCTGCAAGGCCTTGCGCAACATCGGTTCGGAAATGTCGATCCCGACGATGCGGTTCCTGCGCGAATAGTCGGGAAGCGAGATGCCCGTGCCGACGCCGACTTCGAGGATGCGACCGCCGATCTGCTCGGCGGCCGCGATGGAAGCCAGCCGCCCGCGCTCGAACACCTTTCCGAAGACGCGATCGTAGATCGGCGCCCAGCGCGCATAGGCTTTGGCGATCGTCTCCTTGTCGAGCTCCGCCCCCATCGCTCATTCCACCGATGGTGTTGATGAATTGCAGATGAGGACGCGGGTCATCCCCGCGCCGCAGCCGGGACCGGCTCCGCGAAGGAGATGGCGGCGCCCGCGGCACTCGCGCTCTTGATGAAGCCGCCGCCGAGCACACGCGCCTGACCATCGGCGGCGTCATAGAAAACGCAGGCTTGGCCGGGCGAAACGCCGTCCTCGCCGTCGACCAGCTCAATCTCCACTCCCCCGGCGCAGGGCCGCAGCCAAGCCGGACGCGGCACCCGGGTCGAACGCACCTTGACGAAAAGCTCCAGCCGCTCATCCGCCAGCACCTGCTCAAGGCTGCCCTCGCCCAGCCAATTTACGTCGCGCAATTGCATGCGCGCGGTCCGCAAGGCTGCGCGCGGCCCGACCACCACACGGCGCGTGCCGGCGTCCAGCCGCACCACATAAAGCGGCGCACCGCTGGCAACGCCAAGGCCACGGCGCTGGCCGACGGTGAAATGAATGATGCCGGAATGCGTGCCGAGCACATTGCCTTGCAGATCGGTGATCTCGCCCGGCTCGGCGGCATCAGGCTTCAGACGCTCAATCACATCGCTGTAGCGCCCGGTCGGCACGAAGCAGATATCCTGGCTGTCGTGCTTTTCTGCGACCGAAAGGCGGAAACGGCGGGCCAGCTCGCGCGTCTGCGGCTTGGTGAGATCGCCCAGCGGAAAACGCAGCAGATCGAGCTGTTCGCCCGTAGTGGCAAAAAGGAAATAGCTCTGGTCGCGTTCCACGTCGCGCGCGCGATAGAGCCCCCGGCCGCCCCCCGGCAGTGCGCGCGAGGCGACATAATGGCCGGTCGCCAGCACGCTTGCGCCCAGCTCGCGCGCGGTGGTGAGCAGATCGCGGAACTTGATCGACTGGTTGCATTCCACGCAAGGGACCGGCGTCTCGCCCGCCACGTAGCTTTCGGCAAAGCGGTCGATCACCGCCTGTTTGAAGCGGGTCTCGTAGTCCAGGACATAATGCGGGATGCCGATCCGCTCGGCCACCTGCCGCGCATCATGGATGTCCTGTCCGGCACAGCAAGCGCCCTTGCGATGGGTGGCCGCGCCGTGGTCGTAAAGCTGCAGGGTGACGCCGACGACGTCATAGCCTTCCGCCTTTAGCAGGGCGGCCACGACCGAGGAATCGACGCCCCCCGACATGGCAACGACCACGCGCGTGTCTTGCGGCCGTCCCTCGGTGTCCAGGCTGTTCAACATCACTCTTACTATAGGCAGCGAAGGCACTGGCGCAATGCGCGAACCGCGCAAAACCGGAGGCTTTCGCCCTGCCCCCGGCCGTTCTACCCGACTTCGCGGGGGCGGCGACGCGGCAGCTTCGATCTAATGCCTCGCTCGTCAACGCTGCGAGGGCACAGCGGCACCGTCGATCAGATCAAGCGCGGTGTGCGCCTGTCTTCCCACCGCCCTATTCGTGCACGAATTGTAAATTTCTGCCACTGCGAGCGCGCGGCGGACAGATCAGAATCCAGCAATGGCAGGGATATCCGGCTCCGGGTGAGCCCATGGGGAATATTTCCCAATTGAATCGTAGGGCTTAGGCAATTTTTAAGCCGCCACCGTTACATTTACCCCCTGTGGTCAGTGAGTATGTGAGTCTACCAATGACAGAAACCCATCGCCCGAGGGTGAAGTACGTCATCGGGCCCGATGGCAGTCCCCTGACGATCGCGGATCTTCCCGCGCCGGGGACGAAGCGCTGGGTCATCCGCCGCAAGGCGGAGGTGGTCGCCGCCGTGCGTGGTGGATTGCTTTCCCTCGAAGAGGCCTGCGGCCGCTACACCATGACGGTCGAGGAATTTCTTTCCTGGCAATACTCGATCGACCAGCATGGCCTGGCCGGACTGCGCACCACGCGCATTCAGCACTATCGCCCGTAACCACCACGTTTCCTTCTGCCCGATTTTCCCACGACCGGGCTCAGGCCCGCCGGTGACGGCATGCCCGCTGCGCTTTTCCCAACCTGCCTGCGGGTGCGAGTGCGCCGGGGCTTAAGCCGGGAGCCTGCTGAGTCATTTCCGCGCCCAGACTTCCCCTATTTCGGACGCGCAGCTCCGCAGCCTTGCCTTTGACCGCCGCGCCCGGCCAATGCGCGCCGGGGTCCAATCACCTCTCCGTGAGGGGGAACTTCCGCTTGGGCAGCACGTTATATGGCCGTTAATCGCAGTGATCGGACCTGTGGCTGCTCCAAAAGAGCAGAGCTTGGAACGTTGCCCGGAAATCCGGGAGGCCCTTATGAACCATTCCATTTACGGCGCCGACCGCCTCACCCATCTCAAGATCGTGGTGTTGGCACTTATCGGCGCTACGTTGGTCGCCGGTGTGGGTATTGCTGCCCGCGATACCGCGACCACCTCCGGCGTCGCCACCGCGCACAAGGATTTGGTGCCGGTCATCCGGGCCGGCCAGGCCGTCGTGGTTGGCGAGCGTGAAATTTCGACGGTGCGTTGATTTTGCGATCAAATAGTTGACCGGACTTCGCGCGCCCGAGTGGCGCGCGAATTTTTAGCACCGGCCCAACGCGGAATAATCAGGCCAGCGGGGCGGGGCTGCGGCTGCGCATCAACCCGATGCTGTCGAGATCGGCGCGCTCCTGCGCCTCTTCGGCGGCACGCCCGCGCATCTGGTCGCGTTCGTCGAGCAACTCCACTTTCTTTAGCTCTTCAAAGGCGTCCTCGAGCGCGTTCTTTGCGGCATCGAGTTGGACCCTTAATTCGTCCCCTGAGCGCTTGATATTCTCGCGCCGCTGGATCGCCGCCTTGGCATAAGTGGGATAGGCGAAATGCTCGGGATCATGAATACCGGCCCGCTCCTGCTCGACCCGGATGTCGCGTTCAAGGTCGACAGCCATCCGGTCGAAATCCGCGATCATGCTTTCGATCTGCGCGACTTTGCGGCGCTTCTCGTCGACCTGAAATTTCTTCAGCCGGATAAGCGTATCACGGGACTTCATCGACTCTTACTCCCTGAAGTCGCGATCGCAGCGAACGGACCGCACCAAGCCCAGCCACCGAAGCACTCTAACCCTGCCATAGTGGCCCAATAACGTTAGTTTTGTGTTTCTAAATCCCGGCGGATTTGCGCCAGAGGCTGATAATGCTCGCCAAATCGGGTTGCCCCTCCTTAACTATCCAACGGCTCGGCAATTTGGCTGGCACCCGCCTCGCTGGAGCCTGACCGATAGGCACCAAGCCGATCAGGACTTCCGGAGGAGCCCAGGATTTCAGGGGCGGTTCCGGCGGCCGCGAGGCCGGCACTCGAAATCAAGTCAAACCTTTCCAAAAGGAAAATGCGGGGTTGCCCCTATTAACTCGCTGTTTACCCGCGTCGTTAATCATTGCGTCACGGATCTTTGGACTTGAGGCAAGCTCGCCCCATTTACTAACAACGGGCGAGTCTTCAGAGTCGCTTGGAGCGATCTCCTAAAGCGACACACGAACGACGACATGGGAAAAAAGCTGCTCTTCCGCAAGGCCTTACGGCAATCCTGGGGGTTTCTCCGACAGGATGCTTGCGCAGGAGAATCAGGTTTTGTTAACCATGTTCCGTTAGTGTTACGAATCAGTGTGTTTCAAGGCGTTTCACGGGCCGCCACTGCGGCGTGCCGACCTGAGCCAGAACGGCGAGGAAGGGGATTGGCATGCGCGTATTGCTGATTGAGGACGACAGCGCCACTGCTCAGTCAATAGAGCTGATGCTGAAATCCGAGAGTTTTAACGTCTACACGACCGATCTGGGCGAAGAAGGCGTCGATCTCGGAAAACTCTACGATTACGACATCATCCTGCTGGACCTCAATCTACCGGACATGTCGGGCTTCGAGGTGTTGCGCTCATTGCGCGTCTCCAAAGTCAAAACGCCTATCCTGATCCTCTCCGGCCTCGCCGGCATCGAGGACAAGGTCAGGGGTCTCGGATTCGGCGCCGACGACTACATGACCAAGCCATTCCACAAAGACGAGCTGGTCGCGCGCATCCACGCCATCGTGCGCCGCTCCAAGGGCCACGCCCAATCGGTCATCCAGACCGGCGACCTCGTGGTCAATCTGGATACCAAGACGGTGGAAGTAAACGGCGCCCGCGTGCATCTGACCGGCAAGGAATACCAGATGCTCGAGCTGCTCTCGCTGCGCAAAGGCACCACGCTGACCAAGGAGATGTTCCTTAATCATCTCTACGGCGGCATGGACGAGCCGGAGCTGAAGATCATCGACGTCTTCATCTGCAAGCTGCGCAAGAAGCTGGCGAATGCCTCCAGCGGCAAGAACTACATCGAGACGGTCTGGGGCCGCGGCTATGTGCTGCGCGAGCCGAGCGACGACGAAGCCAAGATTTCGGCTGCCTGACGACGGTTGTTCCGGAGCCCAAGGGCTCTCTCCTCCCGACTTCAGCCCCGCCTCACGGCGGGGTTTTTGTTTGGGGTGGGTGGCATGGCGAGAGAGCGAATCCACGCAACGCCGCCAGTTGGAACGTGCAATCGGTAATTACATTACCGATTCAGTGGGGAGCCACTTGTTTACGTGTATGTTTTGGGAAGGTGAGAAGCGACGCGCTCTCGGACCAACTGATAACACTCACAAGATTCCTTTATGAGACCCTGCCGGTCCAGTATCGTGACTTGCTGTCGGCCGCGCGCAATCAGACCGGCACCTTCCAGCTCCCGCGCAGCATTCGTGATGGTTGGCCGCTGGACACCCAGCATTTCGGCCAGCAGGTCCTGAGTGATCGGCAATGCGTCCTGGTCGGCGCGGTCACGCATCATGAGCAGCCAACGCGCCAGCCGTTGCTTGAGACTATGCGCACCGTTGCACGCTACCGACACCAGGATCTGCTCCATAAAGGCCTGGACGTAAGCGGACACAAGACTCTGGAAGGCTGGCATCGACCCCATCGCCCGTGTGAACGTCGCGCGCGACATTTTGGCTGCGCTTCCCGGGATTTGGACGAGAAGCCGGACGGAGGAGGTCTTGGCCCCGAAGAAGGCTTGCGTACCCGTGCAACCCTCCCTGCCGATCGTTGCCATCTCAATGATGCTGCCGTCCGCATAAACCGCCACAGCCGAGATGACACCGCTATCGGGGAAGAATACATGGTCGAGCGAGCTGTCGGCGTCCATCAGAACCTGCTCGCGTTGGCAGCGAATCTCTTCAAGTTCCGGCATGAGCCGTCTGAGATTGCTGGATGGCAGGGCGAGCAAAAGCCGATTGCGGGGCCAATTTGATACGGCGGTCATACCCTTAAACCGCGCGCGCCTGGTCAGGAGATAAAATGACGATCACGGTGACCACCACCTTCGCCTCGGCCGCGGTTTATTTTGAACCTGCCAAATGAGCGAGTGCATCATCGACGAGCCGCTGCCGGTCTCGCTCACCCTGCTGCCCCATTTCAATGATGTGCCTAGCGAGCGCTTCACGTGTCAATGCAGCGTGGCCATCCGCGGCAAGAGGGCTGCCCGATTTCTTGATCGTGTCCCATGCGGTGTCGAAAGCCGACGCCAAAAGCGCGGTCGTGTCCGCATCAAAGGCTGTATTTGCGAGCAACGAATTTATCGGCAAAGCGGTCCCCTACTTGCAAGCGGGAGCGCTCCCGGAGCGCCAACGCTAGCCTCAACCCGTTCTGACTGTGCGCCAGTTGTAACGTGCTGTCGGTAATCTACATTACCGTTGGGAGAAGTTCATTTTTCTGGGTATGTTTTGGGAAGGTGAAAGGCGACGCGCGCCCGAACCAACCGATAACATTCACAAGATGTCTTCGTCAGGCCCTGCCGATCCAGTATCGTGACTTGCCGTCGGCCGCGCGCGATCAGACCGGCACCTTCCAGCTCCCGGGCGGCATTCGTGATGGTTGGCCGCTGGACACCCAGCATTTCGGCCAGCAGGTCCTGAGTGATCGGCAGCGCATCCTCGTCATCGCGGTCACGCATCATGAGCAGCCAACGCGCCAGCCGCTGCTTGAGACTGTGCGCACCGTTGCACGCTACCGACACCATGACCTGCTCCAGAAAGGCCTGGATGTAAGCGGACATGAGATTTCGGAAGGCCGGCATCGACCCCATCGCGCGTGTGAACGCCGCGCGCGACATTTTGGCTGCGCTCCCCGGGATTTGGACGAGAAGCCGGACCGAGGAAGTCTTGGCCCCGAAGAAGGCTTGCATACCCGTGCAGCCCTCCCGACCGATCGTTGCCATCTCAATGATGCTGCCGTCCGCATAAACCGCGACCACGGAGACGACGCCGCTATCAGGAAAGAAGACATCCTCGAGCGAACTATCGGCGTCCATCAGAACCTGCTCGGCTTGGCAGCGAATCTCTTCAAGTTCCGGCATAAGCCGCCTGAGATTGCCGGATGGCAGGGCGAGCAAAAGCCGATTGCGGGGCCACTTTGATGAAGCGTTCATACTTTTAATAAACCGCATCGGTTTCGCGTTGGTTCCAAGAGGAGCGCGCGTTGTGACTCCATCTATCGTTTTTCGTTCAACGCTAGACCCTGGAATATGTTCAACAAGGGTCAGAAGCGGAAATCCCAAAGGCCGCGCCTGGCCGGCTAACCCGCCGCAAGGCGAGGGGTCT
Organism: Alphaproteobacteria bacterium; assembly: GCA_034668865.1. GTDB lineage: Bacteria > Pseudomonadota > Alphaproteobacteria > Rhizobiales > Xanthobacteraceae > CANKHA01. The sequence goes on along the minus strand of JAXDOO010000050.1, from coordinate 3,415 downwards.
GTTTGGTGTGAGATTCAGCGCGCGCCGCTGGCCGCTGCCACGCGCGGCACCAATTTCGTCGCTAGCTGCTGAAGATGCGCTGCGTTGGCCCCCACAATGCGCGGCGGTCCTCAATCAATCATCTCTACGGCGGTGGACGAGCCGGCGCTGAAGATCATCGATGTCTTCATCTGCAAGCTGCTCCGCCTCACGGCGGGGCTTTTGTTGGGCGGCCCCGCCGTCAGGTCGCGGACGCAGGCGCCGGGTGACTATGGCCGCGCAGCCGGAAAGCAAGGGCGACCAGAGCGACGCCATAGATGATGGCATAGGCGCCGATCACGAAGACCAGGCTGAGCGCGCCCAACATCGGCTGCAGCGCGACCAGAACGCCGAAGGCGACCGAGATGACGCCGACCGCCACCAACATCCATTCGTTGTCGATCTCCTTGCGCAACCGGATCGCGCCGACGATCTGCATAATGCCGCTGACGATGGCCCAGGCCGCGATGAACAGCACCAGGAGGAACGCGGTCATGCCCGGCATGATGATGGTGAGAATGCCGACGGCAATGCCGAGCAGGCCCACGACCGCTAGCCACCAACGCGGCGCGGGCGCCCCGCCCATGATCGCCGCCGCCAGCGCCAGCGCGCCTTCGATCAAGGCAAAGATGCCGTAGAGCAGCGCGAGCGTGAGCAAGGTAATCCCCGGCCAGATAAAGGCCAGCACGCCGAACAGGATGGCGCAGACGCCGCGCAACAGGATGAGCCACCAATTGCGGGCCAGGGCGTGAAGCATCAAGCCGCCTGAAAGGGCTTGGGACTGCGGGTATGCGCTTGTCATGGGACACTCCTGCGGTTAGGTCGGTCTCGATTCACCCGACTTTGCAGCTTAACCCCCGCCGCGTGCGCGGCATGGTTAGGAACGCGGCGCACCCCCTTCGTCGATTACCTTGTTACAGCCAGCGGATTTTTCCAAGTTAATCCCGCCGCAAGGCGGCATTTTCTATTCCGACAGCCGGCCGGGATTAACACACCGCCCGCGGGGTTAGTCTCCGCGAAGCGGGCGCTTTGGGCGGCGGAGACGTGCGCGGCATGATCCGCGCCGCCGACACGTATCTGAAGCTGGCCAATGACAGCACGAAAGTGGTGGTAGGCCATGGCCCGCTCGCCAGCAAGGCGGACATCGCGGAGTTCCGTGACATGCTGATAACCTCGCGCGACCGCATCGAAAAACTGGTCAATGAGGGCAAGACTGAGCAGGAAGTGCTGGATTTGAAGCCGCTGGCGGATCTCGACGCCAAATGGGCCGCCGGCAATCCGCAGCTGGCGACCAACCACACCCGCAACGTCTATGGTTCGTTCAAGCGGCTTTAGCTTTCAGCGCGATCTGGACGCGACAGAGCGCCGAACGCCCGCTGACGCCAACACGCGCAGATGCGCGGGGGTGGGCCCGTATAGCGCCCGCTTGTCCGGGATCGGCCGGAAGCTGCTGGTAAGCCCGACCACAGTCTCCGCCGCGCCGAGCACCAGATAGCCATCGCTCTCGATTACTCGCGCGACGCGGTCCAGCACCTCGATCTTAGTCTGTTGGTCGAAATAGATTAACACGTTGCGGCAGAACACCACGTCGAAGATGCCCAGACGGGAGCAATCCTGCAGCAGGTTAAACTGGCAGAACCGCACCATGGCGCGGATCTCCGGCGCGATCTGCCACATCTCGCCGACCTGGGTGAAGTATTTCACCAGCATCTGAATCGGCAGCCCGCGCTGCACCTCGAACTGGCTATAAATCCCGGCCTCGGCCTTTTCCAAAACCTCGCGAGAGAAGTCGGTTGCCAGAATCTCAGTCTGCCAGCCGGCAAGCTCGCGGCCCATCTCCTTCAATGCCATCGCGAGTGAATAGGGCTCCTGCCCGGTGGAAGCGGCCGCGCACCAGATGCGGATGCGCCGCTGCTTGGCGCGTAAGGCCAGCAACGCCGGAATGATGGTGTCGCGGAAATGGTCGAACGGTATCTTGTCCCGAAAGAACAGCGATTCGTTGGTGGCCATGGCTTCGACCACCTGCACGATCAGCGCTTCGTTCTCGGGCTGGCGGATCTTTTCCATCAGACCGTTGAGGCCGGCCACGCCGATGCGGCGCGATATCGGCAATAGCCGGCTTTCTACAAGATACTGCTTGTCGCCGGTCAGGATGAGGCCGGAGCGCTTCTTCAGCAGCGTGCGCAGGAAATCGTAATGGGCTGGGTTCACTGCCGGTCTCCACGGAACAGGCGAGTGATCTTCTCGGCAATCCGATCGAGCGGCAGCACGGCTGCACAATGGCCGGCATGCGCTACCGAGCCAGGCATTCCCCAGACCACGCTGGTGGCTTCGTCCTGGGCCAATACGTTGCCGCCTGCCGCCACGATTTCAGCGGCCCCCTCGGTACCGTCGGAGCCCATGCCGGTGAGAACAACGGCGAGATTCCAGCCGCCCCAGACCTTGGCGGCCGAACCGAACAGAGGGTCGACCGCAGGCTTGCAGAAATTCACCGGCGGCCCGTTGTTGATCTGCGCCACCGCGGCTCCGGCAACGCGTGCGACCTGCATATGCCGGCCGCCGGGCGCGACATAGACGTTACCGGCCAGGATCGGCTCGCCATGGGTTGCCTCGCGCGCCGGCCTTCCGCTTACCCGCGTCAGGTGTTCGGCGAGGATGGTGGTGAAGGTCGGCGGCATGTGCTGGGTGATCAGCACCGGCGCACGGTCGATCACACTACCAAGCGAAGATAATACGGTGTCGAGCGCCTGCGGCCCGCCGGTCGACGCGCCGATCAGCAAGATCCGCGGTGCGCTCCTAGCCAGCGGCCGCAACTTGATCTCCATCGGCGCATGCAGCGTCGGCAGCGCAAGGACATTGCCGTCCGGCGCCGTGCCTTCCAGCGTGAAAGGCTTGCGCAGCCGTTCGGCCAGGCCGGGGCTTGAGGGCGCAAATTTCCGCCCGCGGCGGCGCCATCCGAGGTGGCGGATCTTCTCAATCAGTTCGTAGCGGAAGGTTTCGGAAGTGGTGACTTCGTGGTTGGTTTCCGGTTTCGAGACATAATCCGCGGCGCCCAGAGTGAGTGCCTTCAGCGTCACCTCGGCGTTGCGCCGGGTAACGGTGGAAACCATGATCACAGCGAGATTGGAGCGCCTTTGCAGCAGCAGCGGCAACGCCGCCATGCCGTCGAGAACGGGCATCTCCACATCCAGCAGGATGACTTCCGGATCGGCAAGGTCCAACTGGTCGAGCGCATCCTGCCCGGTGCGCAGCGAGGCGACGATCTTCAGGTCCGGCTCGGCGTTGACCCAGCGCGACACCAGCCCGCGAACGACGACGGCGTCGTCCACGACCATCACCCGGATGGGCTGCTGCGTCACCGTTGAGACGGGCGACGTGACGGCGGCGGCAACGCTCA
>JAXDOO010000049.1:0-2593 GCA_034668865.1 Alphaproteobacteria bacterium | reverse complement strand
CAGCGAGCCGCCGACCCCGGCGATCGCGAAGCTATGCTCCAGCTGGGACTCATGCGCTACAGCGGGCGCGGCGGCAAACGCGATACCGCCGAGGCGGCCAAGCTTTTCGCCGCGGCGGCCAAGCTCGGCTCTCCGCCGGCAGCCTATAATCTTGCGTTGCTTTATCTCGAGGGCCAGGCATTCCCGCAGGATTTCGCGCGCGCCGCCGAGCTGTTCCGCGCCGCCGCTGGCGCGGGCAGCCCCGAAGCGCAATACGCGCTGGCGACACTCTACAAGGAAGGACGCGGCGTAGAAAAAGATTCGCGTGAAATGGCGCGCTGGCTTGCCGCCGCGGCCGCCGGCGGTCATCGCGACGCCGAGGTTGAATATGCCGTCGCGTTGTTCAACGGCAATGGCGTGGCCAAGGATGAAGCGAAGGCGGCGGCGATTTTCCTGAAATCGGCGCGGCAGGGAAACCCGATCGCGCAGAACCGGCTGGCGCATATCCTGTTCCGGGGGCGCGGTCTGCCAGTCGATCGCGTGCAAGCGGCGCGATGGCATTTCATCGCCAAGGCGGGCGGCAATGGCGATCCCATACTCGACGATCTAGTCAGTGAATTGACGCCGGAGGATCGCGCCGCCGCGGAGAAGGCCGCCAAGCCCTGGTACGAGTCTGTCGCCGCGCGATCTAACTAAAAGTTCTCCGCGGAGAGAGGGTGGCTTCCAAGCCTCGGGGCGTGTAAGCAACGGCCACTTCCTTCCCAAAAAGACCAGCTCAACAAATCATGCTCCATTCCGCCCTGCTCAATGTCATGGTCAAAGCCGCACGGCTCGCGGCCCGCGGGCTTAAGCGCGACTTTGGCGAGGTGGAGCATCTGCAGGTCTCGCTCAAGGGGCCGGCCGATTTCGTCACCGCCGCCGACCGCAAGGCGGAGGAAGTCCTGCGCGAGGAGCTCGCTAAGGCGCGGCCGGGCTACGGCTTTGTCGGCGAGGAGACCGGCCGGCATGAGGGCAGTGACGCGACGCATCTCTGGATCGTCGATCCGCTCGACGGCACCACGAATTTCCTGCACGGTATTCCGCAATTCGCCATCTCGGTGGCGTTAGAGCGCGAAGGCGCCATTGTCGCGGGGCTGATCTACAATCCGGCGACAGACGAGATGTTCTTGGCCGAGCGTGGCAAGGGCGCCTTCCTCAACGACAAGCGCCTGCGCGTCGCCGGCCGGCGGCGTCTTGCCGACAGCGTGATCTCCTGCGGCTTACCTCATCTGGGGCGCGGTGATCTGGAATTGAACCGCCGCGAAATGGCCGCCGTGCAAGAGAAGGTGGCTGGATTGCGCCGCTTCGGCTCGGCCGCACTCGATTTGGCATTCATCGCCGCCGGGCGGTTCGACGGCTACTGGGAGCGCGGTTTGTCGTCCTGGGATATGGCGGCCGGTATCCTGCTGGTACGGGAGGCGGGCGGATATGTCACAGACCTGCAAGGCAAAGACACCATGCTGACGACCGGAGACATCATCGCGGGCAATGAGATAATCCACCGCGATTTGCTGGGCACCCTGCGCGCCGTAGGGAATGCTGGGATTAATTCCGCCACGATTTGACGGTTTTTACCCGGGATTGCGGCACGCCGTTATTTTCTTTCGGCGTGCCTGTGCCATAGTGGGGCCGACCACCGTCGTTGATTCACAAGCATGGCCCAAGACGTCGATCTGCTGAAGCTTTCGTCACCGCGCATCTTTCTTGTGCGGATGCTCGTGTTTTTGATTCTCTGTGCACTGATCGTGGTCGTGTTGCACAAGCAGATCTTGGTCGCCTTTCTCGCCAATCCAGGACTCAACGCGCTAATTATCGGTGTTTTGCTGATCGGCATCCTGCTCGCCTTCCGCCAGGTAATCCGGCTTTATCCTGAAGTCGCCTGGGTCAACAGCTTCCGTATCGCCGACCCCGGCCTGGCGGTGGACCGGCCGCCGGTGCTGCTCGCGCCGATGGCAACCATCCTCGGCGACCGGATGGGACGCATGGCGATGTCGGCGCAATTGATGCGCGGCCTTCTCGACTCGATCGCGACCCGCCTGGATGAAGCACGCGACATCTCGCGCTACATGACGGGTCTGCTGGTGTTCCTCGGCCTGCTCGGCACCTTTTGGGGCTTGATCGAGACCGTCGGTTCCGTGGGCCGAGTGATTCAGGGTCTCAGCATCGGCGGCGATGCAGGCTCCATGCTCGACGCCTTGAAGGAAGGCCTCGCCGCTCCCTTGAGCGGCATGGGCATCTCCTTCTCGTCCTCGCTATTCGGCCTCGCGGGCTCGCTCGTGCTCGGCTTCCTAGACCTGCAATCGAGCCAGGCGCAAAACCGCTTTTACATCGACTTGGAAGATTGGCTCTCGACCACCGTGCACGACCTTTCGACCGAGCCCGGCACACCAGTAGGCGGCGACGTGCGCAACGCGATCGAAAAGCTGCGCGATGCCGTCGCGGATGCCGGATCCGGCAAGGCCGCAACCGCGGCCATGGCCAATCTTGCCGAGGCGATTCAAGGCCTCGTGCATCACATGCGCACCGAGCAGCAGATGATCCGCGACTGGGTGGATTCCCAGGCGGAGCAGCACCG
>JAXDOO010000048.1:0-9453 GCA_034668865.1 Alphaproteobacteria bacterium | reverse complement strand
GCTCGTGGTGTATTGCAGGGCCAAGGCGATGCAGTCATCGATATAGGTCAACCCAAGCTGGGTCTGGTCCACCCTATGCTGGTCAAGGTCATACCCGATGGCACCGAAAATGCTCCAATTGGAGGTGAGCCGAACCGATGATGTTCCGAGCACGCCTTCACGATCAGTTAGGAAGCCCAGCTCCGGTTGCGCGGCGTATTGGCCATAGATGCCTGTGAAGCTCCAGCGCTCCAGATTGACGCGACTCTCGAGCTCAAAACGCTTCACTTCCCAGGTCTCTTCACCGAAGCGGAAGCGCGAGGTGAATGCGTACATGCGCGAGGGTTGGTAGGCGAACCGGGCAATGTAATCCGAACGCGGCTTGTCGAGGCCGGAGTCCAATCCGGTATTGGTCACGCCGCCCTGGGTGAAGGAATTCTCGCCCATCAGCTGGTAGGACTGGCCAAACAGCACGTTGAAGAAGCCGGCATTGTTGACTTGCGCGGTGTATTGCACGCCCACGTTCGCCCGGGTGCCGCCTTCCTGGCGATCCCAGCCCGAGAACTTGTCGAGCTTGAACAGGTTGCTGTCGTCAAAAATGAGGCTTTGCGCATCCTCGTTGGGAAGCCTGCCGACGCCGGTTTCGTTCGGACGCACAATGATTTGAGCGATGGGCTCGATGGTCTGCGTGCCCCAGGACTGCACGCCGATAAAGGGATAGCGATATTCCAGGCCGGCCGCGGGCATTGCGCGCACCAGGTTGGTATCGCCCTCGGGCAGGAAGTTATCGACGGCGGCGGTGCGATCGATCGAAAGCGAGGCGAGGTCGCCGCGCGCATAGAGGAACGGCGTGAACACCTGACCCAGGGGGTCGGTGATGCTGCGCCGCCAGGTGGTCTCCCCGGAGAAGCGCGAATAGATGCCGGGGAAGCCGCGCAACACGCAGCTGCCCGGAATCGTTCGGGCCGGGTCAGCGCTCGGCGCGCAGAACTCGTGGTTGACGGCCGCCTGGGTGATCGCATCGAAGCTCGCCTGCTCGCGCGACAAGCTGGTCAGGTTCATCCTATAGCTAAGCTCGCCGCCCAGGATCGGCCGGCCGAAGGTGTATGAATAATCGATCACCGGGTGAACGATCGGGATCTGGCTCTGGATGTCGAATTCCGAGAAACCGTAAAAATACATGGCCCGCGCATCGAAATAGCTGCGATCGCCGCGTCCGGTGAGATAAAGCTGCGAGATGCCTTCCGATGGCGCGTTGCGGATCAGATCCTTGGTCTGCAACCGGTTGATGTTGTAGTCCTGGAAAAAAGTCTTGTCGCTCGGCGCGACGATATCCCAGCCCCAGCCCCATTTGTCGGAAAGGTTGAACTGCCCGGAGCTTTCGAGGCTGCCGCGGAACTCGCGATGGCCCGGCGTCGGCGTGCCGTCGTCGTGGATGAAATAACCCTGATCCCATTGCTTGATGCCCGCGCCGCGGATGAGAAAAGCGCCGTCGGTCGTGCGCTGGCGCCATTCGGCTTCCAGCAGCGGACCCTGTCGCGTGGTGAGCATGGGCGTCAGCGTCAGATCGTAATTCGGAGCTAGCGCCCAGAAATAGGGGATGGCGACCGCGGCACCAATCTTATCGCTGGATGAGAAAGAAGGCGCCAGGAAGCCGCTCTTGCGTTTCACCGTCGGATCGGGGGCGGAGAAGTAGGGCAGATAGACCAGTGGCCTTCCGTAGAATTCCAGGCTGGCCTGCTCGAAGTAGAGCATCTTCTCGCCCTGGTCGTGGATAATGCGTGCAGCCTTAACCTGCCATAGCGGCGGCTTCTTAGGATCGTCCTTGCAAGGCTCGCAGGCGGTGTAGACGCCGCTATGGAAGATCGAAAAATTGCCGGCGGAGCGTTCCGCGCGCGCGGCCGAGATGCTGGTCTGCTGCGCCGCGTCCACGCGCAGAGAATCGACGAAGCCATCGCGATAGTCGTCGGAGAGCTCCATGATCTCGCCGTAGCTCACCTGGCCATTAGCCTCGGTCAGCCGGGCATTGCCTTCAGCGCGCAGACGCTTGGTTTTCTGGTCGTAGACGACCTTGTTCGCCTCGAGTATGGAGCCGTTGTAATAGATCTGCACATTGCCGACGGCGGCGACGCGTTCGTTGGCGTAGTCGTAGTTGATCTCCCTGGCCTGCACGAGCATCTGCCCTTCCGTCGTTGGCTTGCGGACGGGCGGTTTGGGGCGGGCAGGGAAGGTGACGTCTTGCGCGGAGGCGGGATTGGACCAAAGGCTTGCGCCGGCCATCAACAGACTGAGTAACAAAAGGAACGCCACACGCCAGGGTGTCCGCCTTGCGGAGAGGCAGCAACGCCGAGTGCAGATGGCGGGACAGCGAGCCATCACCGCTCCTCTCGCGGGAGATTTGCGCCGGAACACTTCGGTGCGGAAACCGGGTACGCCGACAGCACTGACTTGGGGTACATCGCCGCCCTGCTAGCCTTCGCTTTGAGGTTACCAAAAAGCAGAAACGCGGGCGCAACACCACCCGAAATCATTGCTTGACTGTGGCTTAGTGGCGAATCGGATAGGCCCGGCAAAAGCCGGACACAAGCCGAAGCGGTCGCACCAAGCACGGCGCGGCCCATGCCCCGATCGATCGACCCCATCCGCTCCCCTTACGCCAGTCCGACCGCGGTCTACCCCGAGTCCGACACTATTGACTGCCGAGGTCGAAAATTCCGACTTCGGCGGTCGCGGCGGCGCCCCAGCCCCTACCACCCAGACCCGGTCGCCCCCGGCCAGTCTGGCAGGATTCTTATTGAATCCACGCACAAAATGGCTTCGCCAAGGCAAATTTGTCGTGCCCCCCGGCCAATTAGTGGTGTTCCCGGCAGCTGATCTGCGAAACTGGCTAACAAAAGGTAATTAATCAAAACCCGCTCCCGGGTCGTGGCCGAATTCCCGCAGCGCCTGCCAAGGCCGTTATTCTAGCACCAATCGTTGTGCCGGGGGTTAGCGCCGGGCCGGAGCGGGGGCTGGCGGCGGGGATCGTTCGGCGCCGCAGTTCTTCTGGCGGGCGGCCTCGGCCAGCATTTTCTGCTCTCCTTGCGCTTGCAGATACTCGCCGCGATAGGAGGCCGCCGCCATCAAAATCCCGAAGGCCTCTTTTTCGGCACGGTCGATGAGTGCTTTCAGCTGCTGCTCACGTTTTGCGGTGGTCTCGCTGGTCTTCGCGATCTCTGCGCAAGACAGATAGTCGAAGCGTCCGGGCCGGACCAAAAACTGCTCGGCGGCATCACCCGCGCAACCGGCGGTGAAGGTTGCCAAAACAAGCCCGGCCGCGTGCATGGTCTGGCGAAAGCGGATGCTATGGCAAAGCGTCATTGGCCGAGGATGCCTTCCACGAAGGCGTGCAAATCGCCGCCTCCAAACAGATATCCGCGAATGTGTGCCGCCCGTGCGGCCTGCAGATCAGTTTGTTTATCGCCGACAAGGAAACTGCGATCCAGTTCCACCGGCCACAAGCGCATCAGGTCAAGGATCATGCCGGGTTTCGGTTTTCGCCAATCGGAGTCGCGCTTGTAGGCGGCAACTGTGGCTTCAGGAAGATAAGGGCAGTAGCGAACGTCGTCGATCCGCGCACCCTGGTTCAGAAGTTCCAGCCGCATGCGCATATGCAGCTTCTCCACGTCATCCTGGGTGAAATAGCCACGCGCAACGCCCGACTGGTTGCTGACCATGAAAACGAAATAGCCGGCATCATTCACGCGGCGGATCGCTTGTGCCACATTTGGCATCCAGCGGACGCGATCAAAAGTGCCGATATATTCGTCATCGTGAATGATGACACCGTCACGATCAAAGAAGGCGGCGGGGCGCAGCGTGCGTCTGTCGTATTGTGGCGGTGCGGCCGTCAACGCGCTCAGCCTTCCGCAAACAGTTCACGCTCGACGATCCCACAAATGGCGTGAAAGGCCGTGATGTGAATTTGCTGGATCAGTGCGGTTTGCTCGGACGGCACCGCCACCATGAGATCGCAAAGCGGGCGCATCTCGCCACCCGATCCGCAAAAGCCGATCGTCGTTATGCCAATCGCGCGGGCGGCCTCTAGTGCAGCGATCACGTTAGGAGATCGGCCGGAGGTGGAGATCGCAATGAATGCGTCGCCCTTGCGACCGAACGCGCGCACCTGGCGCTCGAACACGCGTTCAAAACCATAATCGTTGCTGATTGCGGTGAGCACGGACGTGTCGGTCGTCAGTGCGATGGCGGGAAGCGGCGTGCGGTCAAAGCCGAAACGCGACAGGAACTCGGCCGCCACATGCTGCGCATCGGCTGCGCTGCCGCCGTTGCCGGCGATCAGGAGCTTGCCGCCGTCACGTAGAACGCGTGCGATGCGATCGGCAATGGAGCCGATGGCTGCCAACAAGTCCCGATCGCCTACCACGCGCTCAAGCAGTTCGCGCGAGGCGCTGAAATGACGCGAAACAGCATCCGGATCGGACATGGGCGCCGTGTGATTGTCTACCTTTGGGTCGATCAGCCTGTTGCGTTGGTAAACGCCGCCCGGCCGTTATGCAAGGTTACGATCATCGTCCCCGTCCCGAGGTTTGCAGACGACGGCGTGCGATCTCGATCACACGGCCAGCCAAAATTTCACTGGTGCTGCGATCGCGGGCGAATGAGCGCTCGGGCTCGACTACCGCCGCCAATGGATTGAGCGGGCCCCAAAGCTGCGGATCGGTGGGGCCGAAAATTCCGATGGTGGGCGTGCCGATCGCCGCCGAGATATGCATCAACCCGGAATCGTTGCTGACCGCGAGATCAGCTCCCTTCAGGGCGATGATGGCGTCGCGCAAATCGGTACCGGTGAGATCGCGCACACCATTGCCGGCGTGGCGGATGATGTCAGCCGCCAGCTCCGTCTCCAGCGGGCCGCCGAGAATCCAGACCGTCGCGCCGTCTTGCACCAGCGCCTTCGCGAGTTCGGCATAGTTTTCGGTCGGCCATTTCTTGCCGGGACCGACGGCGCCGGGCGCGAGCGCGACGATAGGCGGCGCGTCGGAAGCGAGTCCTCGGCGCGCGCGCCATTCCAGAAGCTCCGCCTCGGGCACGACGATCTCCGGCATCGGCCATTCGGTTGGAAGGGGGACGCCTTTAGGCAGCGCCAGCGCGCCGCAGCGGTCTATCATGCGCGCGAGCCGGCGCTCGCCGAAACGCACATCGTTGATTAGCCACAGGCGGGCTTCACCGATGAAGCCCGTGCGCTCAGGAATGCCGGCGAGGAATGGCACCAGCGCGGATTTCCAGGTGCGCAGCATAACCAGCGCCGAGCCGTAATTTTCCCGGCGCAGCCGTTCGGCGAGGGCGTGATATTCACCGAGCGGCAGCCGTTTGCGCGGGAGATTCCATTCGACGCCCTTACGCACCCCGGGCATATAGTCGATCAGCGGGGCGCAAAGCGTATTGGTGAGCAGATCCACCGGCCGGTCCGGCCAGCGCGCGCGCAGTACTTTCACCACCGAATGGCAGCGCACGAAATCGCCGATCCACATATACGGCACGATAAGGATCGGGCTGCCGTGCGGGGCAGCAGGCGCTTCCCCCATAATTTGAGAGGAATGAGGTTGAGATGAACTATAATTCATTTCTACCGTCAATAATGAACCCAATATCCCTTCTTTGTGCCGACTCTCGGCCAAGCCGTTTCAAGGCCTGCGTAGCACGATAAGCCGGGCTACGGCTCCCTGTGTTGATCCTCAAAAGATCGGCCCATTGATCGCTGTCAGAGCTCGCGTTTATGCCAAGCTTGCGGCCAAGTTGCGCCCCTGGAGCTAGTCGGGCAAAGCTTTCACTGCACAGCCCGGGGACGGAATCGCGATGCTGTTGGTTACCGGCGGGGCCGGCTTCATCGGGTCCAATGTCATCGCCAGCCTCAATGAGGCGGGGCGCAGCGACATCGTCGTCAACGACGTCCTGGGCACGGATGGCAAGTGGAAAAACCTCGCCAAGCGCCAGCTCGCGGATTTCGTTCCACCCGCTGATCTCTTGCGCTGGCTTGAGAGCCGCAAGTTGGAGGGCGTGATCCATCTCGGCGCTATTTCCGATACCACCGCGACGGACGGCGATTTGGTGATGGACGTCAATTTCCGCCTCTCGCTGCGGCTGCTCGAATGGTGCACCGCCAGCCGCACGCCTTTCATTTATGCTTCTTCGGCAGCGACCTATGGCCAAGGTGTCGAAGGCTTTGACGACGACAATTCGCCCTCTGCCTTGCGGCGGCTGCGGCCGATGAATCTCTATGGCTGGAGCAAGCATCTGTTCGACCTCGCCGTGGTGGAGCGTCAGAAGCGCGGCGAGCGGATGCCGCCGCAATGGGCCGGCCTGAAATTCTTCAACGTTTTCGGGCCAAACGAATATCACAAAGGCGCCATGGCGAGCGTGCTCTGCCGCGTGTTCGATGGCGCGAAAGCGGGCGATCCGGTCCGACTGTTCAAGTCACACAAGGAGGGTACCGCCGACGGCGACCAGCGGCGCGATTTCATTTATGTCGACGACGCGGTGTCGGTTGTGCGCTGGGTGCAGGAGACGCCCTCGGTCTGCGGTATCTTCAATGTCGGCACCGGCCAGGCGCGCAGCTTCCGCGACATGATCGTCGCCATGTTCAAGGCGCTCGGGCGCGAGCCGAATATCCAATATGTCGACATGCCGGATGAGATTCGCGGCGCTTATCAATATTTCACCGAAAGCCGGGTCGAGAACCTGCGCAATGCAGGCTACAACGCAGGCTTCACGCCGCTGGAAACCGCGGTGGAGCAATATGTGAAGGGCTTTCTCGATCGCCCGGATCGCTACCGGTAGCCCGATGTTCGACTTCGACAAGGAATTGGCTGATCTCGGCGGGCGGACGGTGCTTTGCATCGGCGACCTGATGCTCGATGATTTCGTCTATGGCGAGGTCACGCGCATCTCGCCGGAAGCACCGGCGCCGGTAATTGCGGTCCAGCGCAGCGAAACCAATATCGGCGGCGCGGGCAACGTGGCGCGCAATCTCGCTTCGCTCGGGGTGCGCTGCATTTTCGTGGGCATCATTGGCGAAGACGAGGCCGGCAAGATTTTGACCGAAAGCTTGCAGCGAGAACCGTTAATAGAGGCCCGGCTTGTCGCCGATGCCTCGCGCCCAACGACCCGCAAGGTGCGTTTCGTGTCGGAGCATTACTCCACGCACCTTCTGCGCGCCGACTGGGAACTTGCCAAGCCGGTTGAGAAGGACAAGGAAGACGCGCTGATCCAGCATGTGCTGGAAGCCTTGCCGAAAGCCGACGCGGTGATGCTGTCGGATTACGCCAAGGGCGTGCTGACGGCGCGCGTTATCCGCGCCGTGATCGATGCCGGCAATCAAGCGAAGAAGCCGGTGATCGTAGATCCCAAGGGTCTCGACTACTCGGTCTATCGCGGCGCCACGTTGATCACGCCTAACCGGCAGGAACTCGCCGCCGCCACCCGGCGCCGTACCGATACCGACTCCGAAATCATTGCCGCCGCAGAGGAACTGGCGCGCCTGGTGGATAGCCAGGCCGTGCTGGTCACCCGCAGCGAGGACGGCATGAGCTTACTGATGAAGGGCGAAGAGCCGGTCCACATCGCCGCTTATCCAGTAAAGGTGCGCGACGTTTCCGGCGCGGGCGACACCGTCGCTGCGGTGCTGGCCGCGATGCTTGCCGCCAATGCCGGTTTTGAGGCCGCTATGCGCGCGGCCAATGCCGCCGCCGCCGTAGCGGTTAGCAAGCGCGGTACCGCGACGGTTTCCATTGCCGAATTGCGCGCTCGGATTCTTCCTGCGGCATCACTCGCGGCGGAAGAAAAGGTTATGTTCGACTGGTCGATGCTCGACGAGTGGCTGAAGGAATGGCGGCGGCAGGGCGTGCGCATCGGCTTCACCAATGGGTGCTTCGATCTTCTGCATCCCGGCCACATTAAGGTGCTCACGGCTGCCCGCCGCTTATGCGACCGGCTGATCGTGGGGCTGAACAGTGACGCCTCGGTGAAACGCCTGAAAGGCGAGGGCAGGCCTGTGCAGGAAGCGTATGCCCGCGCCGAAGTTTTAGCCGCCCTGGAAGCGGTTGACCTGGTGATTGTGTTCGAGCAGGACACGCCGCTGGAATTGCTCAAGCGCGTGCGTCCGAAAGTGCTGATCAAGGGCGGGGACTACCGGCTCGATCAAGTGGTCGGTCGCGAACAGGTAGAAGCCGACGGCGGCGAAGTGGTGCTGGTGGATCTCGTTCCCGGCTTTTCCACCACCGAACTGGTGAAGCGCTCGCGCACTGCCAGCAAGCATTAGCGAACAGATCGAGGTCACGGTGCCGCGGCTGAGCGCCATTGTCATCGCCAAGAACGAGGCGGCCAACATCGCGGAATGTCTCGACAGCCTCGCCTTCTGCGATGAGATTGTCGTGGTGGACGGCGGCTCCATTGATGACACCGTGGTCCTGGCAAAGGCGAAGGGCGCGCAGGTTGTTTCCGCACCGGACTGGCAAGGCTTTGGCTCGCAGAAAAATCTGGCTTTGTCGCAGGCCCATGGCGACTGGGTTCTTTCCGTCGATGCCGATGAACGCGTGACGCCCGCGCTTGCGCGTGAGATTGAAACCGCAATCACCGACTCGGACGCTCATGGCTATAGGATTCCGCGGCTTTCCAGCTTTTGCGGGCGGGAAATCCGCCACTCCGGCTGGTATCCGGATTATGTGCTGCGCCTTTTTCGTCGCAACAAGGCGCGTTTCTCAGACGATCTGGTGCATGAGCGCGTGATTTGCGAAGGGCATGTCGGGCGTCTGCGCGAACCGCTCCGTCACCACACCATCACGAGTTTGGAAGATGCTCTGTCGAAAATCGATCGTTACTCAACCGCCGGCGCCGACATGCTGCTCGCGTCGGGCCGCCCGGTTTATTTCATCAGCGGTATCGGACACGGCTTCTGGACTTTTGTACGCACCTATTTTTTCCGCGCAGGCTTTCTCGACGGCGCAGAAGGGTTTCTGGTCGCGCGCTATCATGCGCAGACCACCTTTTACCGTTATATGAAGGCGTGGCTGAAACAGCGTCGCGGTGAATGAAGTGATTTGCTCTGAGCCGACAAGACTGGCCCGGTCATGAGGCTTTCCGCCGCCTTGCAACCTCATAATGAAAAGTTCTTTCGCGCCGCCGATGCCCTCGCAATCGCAACCGCGGCGTCGCTGCCGTGGTCGACCTCCGCCACCGGTATTCTTGTGGGCCTGTGGTTGCTGGCTGTCCTGCCGACGATTGACGTCGTCGGCTTGCGGCGCGCGCTTTCCCATCCTGCTGCTGCTCTCGCCGTTTTGCTCGTCGCGCTGGCGGCGCTCGGAATCCTCTGGAGCGACGCGAGTTGGGTGCAGGCTTTCCAGGGCTTTACGCCATTCGCGAAGCTCCTGGTCATCCCTCTTCTGTTCATTCACTTCCGCCAGTCGGAGCGCGCGCTGT
>JAXDOO010000047.1:0-3667 GCA_034668865.1 Alphaproteobacteria bacterium | reverse complement strand
TTTCCGATCTTCACGCTGGCTCTCCACTCGCACGGGTCCCCTGCCCGAACGGTGGCATGCCGAAAGCGCGTTGCGCAAGCCACGAGCTACTTACCTTTTGCGCATGATCTTTTCGGAAAACCGGTTCCACTCTTCCGGATCATGCCCTAGTGGCGGAAGCGGCGCGTGCCGGTGAACACCATGGCGATACCGTGATCGTCGGCGGCGTTGATCAACTCGTCATCGCGGACCGAGCCGCCGGGTGCCACCTGTCCCACCGCCGCCGCCCATGCGCTCGCTGCTGTTCGATTTGCTGCTCTTGACGGTGGTCGCTTTGGCGGCACCACCTTTCCCACCGCCACCGCCCATGCGGTCGCTGGTGTTCGACTTGCTGCTCTTGACGGTGGTCGACCTGGCCGGGTCACCGGAACCGAAGCCGCCGGGTCCCGGTATATTGAATTGCGCCATCGCCTGCGGCCCGAAGGCCATCACACACGTGGCCGCTAGGGCCGCGATCAGGATATTCCGTGTCATCACTTCCTCCTCTGGTTGAAGAGGCCGTCGAATCTATCACCTCCGGTCGTGTGCGGATACATGCCGTTTCATCGCGCACGGAAGGAAAAGACCATCAATGCCGGAAATGTCGCATGCCGGTGAATACCATCGCGATGCCGTGATCGTCGGCGGCCTTGATCACCTCATCGTCGCGCACTGAACCGCCGGGCTGGATCACCGCGGTGGCGCCGGCCTCCATCGCCACCAGCAACCCGTCGGCGAACGGAAAGAACGCGTCGGACGCTACCACGGAGCCCCTCGTCAGCGGCTGCGCGAGACCTAGTTCCTTGGCGGCGTCTTCGGCTTTGCGGGCCGCGATGCGAGCCGCATCGATACGGCTCATTTGGCCGGCGCCGATGCCAACGGTGGCGAGGTCCTTGGCATAGACGATGGTGTTGGATTTGACATGCTTGGCGACGCGGAACGCAAAGGCGAGATCGCGCAGTTCCGCATTCGTGGGCGATCGTTTGGTGACGACTTTCATCTCCATGTCGTCGACCACCGCGTTGTCGCGTGACTGCACCAGCAGACCACCGGCAACCGATTTCACCGTGGTCCCGCGCGCGCGCGGATCCGGCAAACCGCCGGCTAGCAGCAGCCGCAGATTCTTCTTCGCGCCGACAATCGCGATCGCCTCCTCGCTGGCGTCGGGTGCAATGATGACTTCGGTGAAGATTTCCGTGATGGCACCCGCGGCTTCGGCGTCGAGCGGCCGGTTGAGCGCGACGATGCCGCCGAAGGCGGAAACCGGATCGCAGGCCAGCGCCTTTCGATAGGCGGCGTGCAGGCTGTCGCCCTCCGCGACGCCGCACGGGTTCGCGTGCTTGACGATAACGCAGGCAGCCGCGCGCGTGGGATCGAATTCCGCCACGCATTCATAGGCGGCGTCTGTGTCGTTGATGTTGTTGTAGGAGAGCTGCTTGCCTTGCAGCTGGCGCGCGGTCGCGACGCCGAAGCGCTGCTCCGGACCGTGATAGAACGCAGCGCTCTGATGCGGATTTTCGCCATAACGCAGCGCCTCGGCCAGCCGGCCGCCGAAAGCGCGGAATGCCGGGGCCGGATCCGCCAACCTTTGCGCAAACCAGTTGGAGATCGCGGCATCATAGGCGGCGGTACGCGCATAGGCTTTCGCCGCCAGCTTCTGACGCAGCGTAAAACTTGTCGAGCCATCATGCGCGGCAAGCTCGGCCAGCACGGCCGAATAATCCGCCGGCTCGACGATCACCGCCACGTCGGCATGGTTCTTCGCCGCCGCCCGGATCATCGCCGGACCGCCGATGTCGATGTTCTCGACGCATTCTTCGTATTTGGCGCCCTTCGCAGCGGTCGCCTCGAACGGATAGAGATTCACGACCAGCAGATCGATCGGGCGGATGCCGTGCGCCCGCATAGCATTGGCGTGTTCCGAATTGTCGCGGATCGCCAAAAGCCCGCCATGCACCTTGGGATGCAGGGTCTTCACCCGGCCATCCATCATTTCGGGAAAGCCGGTCAGCTCGGAGACGTCCATCACCTGCAGCCCGGCATCGGCCAAGGCGCGCGCCGTGCCGCCGGTCGAGATCAGCGCAATGCCGCGCCCGGCGAGTGCGCGCGCGAACTCGACCAGGCCGCTCTTGTCGGAAACCGAGAGAAGCGCGCGGGCAACGTGACGGAGTTGCTCGGTCATGGCATCGTATCGCGTACGAGGTCCGGAAAGTCCCCGCCGGTAGCACGATTCCTTCTGCCGCGAAATGTAGCGTTTTGAGAAAGCCCATCGATGTCCTCAGCCGTCCAGGAGCTGCTCAGTGTGCTCGATCTGGAGACGCTGGAAGTAAACCTGTTCCGTGGGCGCTCTCCAGACGTGGGATGGCAGCGCGTGTTCGGCGGTCAGGTGATCGGCCAGGCGCTGGTGGCGGCCTGCCGTACCGTGGAAGACCGCCAGCCGCATTCCATGCATGCCTATTTCCTGCTGCCTGGCGATCCGAAAGTGCCGATCGTCTACGAGGTCGACCGCATCCGCGATGGGAAGAGCTTCACCACCCGCCGCGTGATTGCGGTCCAGCATGGGCAGCCGATATTCTCCATGTCGGTCTCATTTCACAACAATGAGCCGGGAGGGCTCGCGCACCAGATCGACATGCCGCCCGTGCCGAAGCCGGAGGAACTGCCGAGCGAGAGTGAAATCCGCGAGCGCGTGCTGCCGCTGATGCCCGACCCGGTACGGCGCTATTACGAACGGGAACGGCCGATCGAGCTGCGGCCGGTGGAATACGGACGTTATCTCGGCAAGAAATCCGAAGACGGGAAATTCAATGTCTGGATCCGCGCGACCGGGCGGCTGCCGGACGATCCGGCCATCCACCGCTGCGTTCTTGCCTATGCGTCGGACATGACCTTGCTGGACACCGCTTTGGTGCCGCATGGGCGCACGCTGTTCGAAAAGGATTTCATGGCCGCGAGCCTGGATCACGCGCTCTGGTTCCACCGCCCGTTCCGAGCCGACGATTGGCTCCTTTACGCGCAGGACAGTCCCAGTCTGGACGGCTCACGCGGCTTCGCCCGTGGACTTGTTTTCGCCAGCGATGGCACCCTCGTTGCGTCGGTGGCGCAAGAGGGATTGGTGCGCCAGCGCCGGGTCCCGGACTAAAGATGCAGCCGAGCCCCCCTATTTTTTTCCTCGCAGCCATATATCGTGCGGTATTGGCGGACGTTGCCGGCGTCTTGCGAGAGACCGATCTGACAAGCTCGGACTTTTGAACACGGGACCAGATGCATGAAGCTCGTCATCGCCATCATCAAGCCGTTCAAGCTGGACGAAGTCCGCGACGCCCTCACCATCCTTGGCGTGCACGGGATGACCGTGACCGAGGTCAAGGGGTATGGGCGCCAGAAGGGGCACACCGAGATCTATCGCGGCGCCGAATACGCCGTGAGTTTCCTGCCCAAGCTCAAGCTCGAAATCGCCGTTCCGGATGATCAAGTCGAGCCTGTGATGGAGGCGATCACGGTGACCGCCAAGACCGGCCAGATCGGCGATGGCAAGATTTTTGTCGTCGATCTCGAAAACGCCGTGCGCATACGCACGGGCGAGACCGATGATGATGCCCTCTGACATCGGCGCCGAATGTTGGCCCGCAGGAGCCCGAGGTTGAAT
>JAXDOO010000046.1:0-3033 GCA_034668865.1 Alphaproteobacteria bacterium | reverse complement strand
ACCAGCACGGCTTCCGGCCGGCCGGCGCCGCTATAGGGCGCGGTCGACTCGGTGTTGGTCATCACGCCGCGGATGCGCATGTGCGCTGCCGGCACGTTATAAACCGTGGTGGCTACGCGGGTGGAGTTGTTCATCGGCACATAGGCGACGGTCTGCGCGCCGACGGCGCCCAATAGATCGACCTGCAGCGCCTGTATCTTGCCAGTGCGGTCGATCGCGAGCACGCCCTCAGCGAGGAAATCGCGTCCTTGATAATCGGTGAGAAACGCTTCGGTGCGGTCGCTGGTCCATTTCACCGGGCGGCCTTGCCGGCGCGCCGCATACACGACCGCGATTTGCTCCGGATACGCATTAGTGCGTGGGCCGAAGCCGCCGCCGACATCCGGGCAGATCACCTGCACTTTGTCGGGCGGGTGTTTGAAACAATGCGCCAGCGCGTTGCGGATGCGGTGCACGCCCTGGCTGCCAGATATCAGTATCAGCTGATCGGACGCCGCGTCGTAGCTGCCGAGCGCGGAGCGCGGCTCCATCTGGGCATTGGCGACGCGCTGATTGCGGAAAGCTCCTGATACCACGCAATCGGCTGTCTCGATCGCGGCAAGCACCGCTTCTTCATTGCCGCTCGCGCCGGTGACCGCGAGGTTGCCGGCAGCGTCATCCCAGATCGTCGGCGCGCCCGGCGCGATCGCGTCTTCAATTTCGGTGACGGCGGGCAGTACTTCGTACTCGACCTCGACCAGTTCGGCGGCGCGGCGCGCCTCGGCCTGCGAGTTCGCCACCACCATGGCGACCGGCTCGCCGACGTGGCGCACGCGCTTCACCACGAGCGGCAGATGCGGCTGATCCAGCGCCGCGCCTTCGTAAGCCAGCTTGCGGACGTCGATGGCGTCGACCGGATTCGGCATATGCGGCACGCCGATATAGCCGTCGGCCAGATAATCCTCACCGGTCAGCACCGCGAGTGCGCCCGGCGCCGCCAGCGCCGCGCTCTTGTCGATCCGCCGGATGCGGGCATGCGCATGCGGCGAGCGCACGAATGCCGCATAGGCTTCGTTCGGCAGCGCAATGTCGTCGGTGTAACGGCCCTGGCCGCGCACCAGGCGCAGGTCCTCGAAGCGCGGCAGCGGTTGGCCGATGAAAGGTCCTCTGTCGCTTTTTTCGCGCGCGACATTGTTCATGAATTGCAGTCCTTAGTTATAGCTTTGCAAGGCGGATTTATCCGCGCCGGCCGCAAGGTTTACACAGAGATGCTATTCGGCCGCGTCGCGCATTTCGGCAAACGCGGGCATCACCTCGCGGCTGAACAAGTCGAGTGAGCGCAGCGATTCGGCGAGCGTTAGATCGCCGAAGGCGAAGCGGCACACCAGATAATTGACACCCGCTTCTTCCGCCTGCGCCAGCAGCATCGCGCGCACTTTTTCCGGCGTGCCGGCGATGCCGTAGCCCATCTGCTCGATCTCCTCGAAAGTGCGGGGATAGGCGACATTGTTGGGCGGCGTGTTATGCACAGCCCACAGCCGATAGAAGCTGGTGTGCCAATGGTCATAGGCGCGACGCGCAATCGCTGTCGCCTCCGCGTCGCTGTCCGCCAGCACCAGAAAGCGATTGATCGCCATCAGCGGCAAGGGACCCGAGTGCCCGGCCGCAGCCCATTCGCGGCGATAGCGGTCGGTGACCTTGCGCACACCCGGCGAGGGCAGGTTGGAGACAATGTTGACATTGTTGCGCGCCGGCCAAACCACTGTCTCGGCATTGTGCGGCCCGTACCAGAGCGGCGGATGCGGTTTTTGCACCGGCTCGAACTCGATCGGCACGGCGCGGAAGCTGTGGAACTTGCCCTCATAGGTGAGGGTGCTGCTGGTCAGCGCCTGCATCAGGATCGCGTAGGCTTCGAAATAGCGCGCCTGCACGGTGGCGATATCGACGCCGTAATATTGCAGCTCGAATTGCGAGGCGCCGCGGCCGACGCCGAGTTCCAGCCGGCCATTGCTGAGATGGTCGAGCATGCAGATTTCTTCCGCGAGCCGCAGCGGGTTGTACATCGGCAGCGGATAGATCAGCGGACCGAAGCGGATGCGGCGCGTGCGCTGCGCCAGCGCGGAGAGAAATACGCTCGGGCTGGGCGACATGCCGAGCGGCGTGCCGTGATGCTCGGCGACGTGATAGGCATGAAAGCCGGCGCGCTCGTAAGCCTGCGCGAGTTGCAGCCGCTCCTCGTATTGCTGGCCGAGCGGGACCTTGGCGCGGTCCATATGGTCGAAGATTCCGAATTTCATGCGCAGTGATTCCTGTGCTCAGGCCTGAGCTGGCGATCACGGCCGCGGCCGGCGAGAACCGCTGTTGCCGCCGCGGAAACTTGTACATTATGACCGGCCGGAACGGAAAAGAAGTCCGGCGGTCACCCGAGGGAGAGTTGATTATGCATCTGTCGCGCCGAGCCGCAGCGATAGCGATCGCCTGCCTCCTGTCGTCCGTCGCCTTCGGCCAAAGCGCGGATTATCCGAACAAGTCGGTGACGTTTGTGGTGCCATATGCGCCGGGCGGCGTCACCGATCTGTTCGCCCGCATGATCGCCCAGCGGCTGGAGCAGCGCCTGGGCAAATCCTTTGTGGTGGAGAACCGTCCGGGCGGCAGCGCCGTGACCGCCGCCACCGCGGTGGCGCGCGCCGCGCCCGACGGCTACACCCTGATGATGGCGTCAAGCACGCCGATGGCGCTCAATGTCAGCGTCCGCAAGAACCTGCCCTATGACCCGACCAAGGATTTGACGCCGGTTGCGCTGATCGCGCGCGTACCGTTCGTGCTGGTAGTCAATCCGGCGCTGCCGATCCACTCGGTCGCCGATATCGTGCGGCTGGCGAAGGACAAACCGCGTGGGCTTTCCTACGGCTCGCCCGGTCCGGGCACGTTTCATCATCTTAACGCCGAAATGCTCAAGAGCATCTTCGGTGTGGAGATCGTGCATGTGCCGTACAAAGGGACACTGCCGGCGCTTAATGACGTGATCGGCGGCCACATTTCGCTGATGTTTGC
>JAXDOO010000045.1:0-10483 GCA_034668865.1 Alphaproteobacteria bacterium | reverse complement strand
AGCGCATCAAAATTGTCGTAGCCGGGGCAGCCCAAGGCCTTTGCCACGAAGTCTCGTTGGCTGGAATCCGGATCGACGACACCGACCAGCTTGACCCCCGGCATGTCTGCGAACACGCGCGCATGGTTGCTGCCCATCACGCCGACCCCGATCACGCCCACGCGCAACGGGCCATCCGCGTTTTTCTTCGCGGTCTGCACCATTTCGGAAGAATCCCCAGTTCCTGCGTTATCTTTAGCACGGTCCGGGCGCCCGGGACACCTCCCGGGACGCATGGTGAACACGTTTTGCTTCAGCGTATTACAGAGAACTGATTGATTTACAACGCTAAAAGACCGGACGGGCGCTGTTATTCGGCGGCGCGCGGGGCCCGGACCGCCAGCTGCAGACCGGCGGCAAGCGCGTCCTCGCGAAATGCCCTGACTGCATCGAGCGAGAGCTCGGCTCCGGTTTTGCTGCCGAGCGCCGGCAGTTTCTTCAGGATATCGGCCGGCGCGGTAATGATATGGCAGCCCATTTCGTCGGCTTCGACGATGTTGAATACCTCACGAGTGGAGGCCCAGATGATCTCCACATTCGAGGTTTTGCGCGCGCGGGCAATCGCATCCCGCATGATAGGGCGGTAGTCAATGCCAAGATCGGCCATGCGGCCGGCGAAAACCGAGATGATGGAGGGCGCGCCGCCCGAAAAAGCCTCAATAGCGCGTTCGACCTGCTCGGAGGTGAAGACGGCTGTAAGATTGATCTTCACGCCGTCGCGCGAGAGCGAGCGCACGGCTTCGTACAGCATCTCCCCGCGCGTCGTCGACACAGGCAGCTTGGTATAGACGTTGTCGCCCCAGCTTGAGATCACGCGCGCCTGCGCAACCATTTCCGGGATGTCGTCGGAAAACACCTCGAAGGAAATATGCCGGTCGGGGACCGCGGCGATCAGGTCACGGCCATAAGCCTGGTAGTCCTTCACCCCGGCCTTTTTCAGTAGCGAAGGGTTGGTGGTGAAGCCGGCTATCCACCGGTTTTTCGCCATCTCGACGATCTGCGCCTTATCGGCGCCATCGGTAAACAGCTTGACCTTCAGGCTTTGCAGGGTCGGTGCGGTCATATCTGGGCCCTCGCAGGCGGATTCGGGTCTCTCCCCGTCGCCTAAGCCCTCGGTCCGCCTCTGTCAAATGCCCCGGTAGCCCCGGTACCAGGCCGCGAAACGCTTTATCCCCTCCTCGATAGAGGTGGAAGGGCGGAAGCCGACGTCGCGCATCAGATCGTCCACATCGGCACGGGTTTCGGAAACGTCGCCCGGCTGCATGGGCGCCATTTCCTTGATCGCAGGACGCCCGAATTCCTTCTCCAAAAGGTCGACCACACGCGAGACTTCCACCGTGCGGTTGTTCCCGATGTTGTAAATCCGCCAAGGCGCCAGGCTGCTGCCGGGATCGGGCGCATCGCCTGACCAGGCCGGGTTGGGTGTCGGCACGCGGTCGGTCAGCCGCACCACCGCCTCGGTCACATCGTCCACATAGGTGAAGTCGCGCCGCATATTGCCGTTGTTGAACAGCCGTAGCGGTTTGCCGTCGACGATGCCGGTAGCGAAAATGAACATCGCCATGTCGGGGCGGCCCCAGGGGCCATAGACCGTGAAGAAGCGCAGGCCTGTCGCAGGCAGCCGGTAGAGATGGCTGTAGGTATGCGCCATCAGCTCGTTGGCCTTTTTGGTCGCGGCATAGAGGCTGATGGGGTGGTCGACATTGTCATGCACCGAGAACGGCAGCTTGGTGTTCGCGCCATAGACCGACGACGATGACGCAAAGAGCAGATGCTGGCAGGCATTCTGGCGGCACCCCTCCAGCACATTGATGAAGCCTTGCACATTGGCATCCACATAGGCGTGCGGATTGACCAGCGAATAACGCACCCCCGCTTGCGCGGCGAGATGCACCACCTGCGGAAACTTATATTCCGCGAAGAGCGCAGCCGTCGCCTCGCGTTCCGCGAGGTCCAACTTGACGAAAGTGAAGCCCGGCAGCTTGGCGAGCTCCGCCAGCCGCGCCTCCTTCAGCTTAGGATCGTAATAGTCATTGAGGTTGTCGAGCCCGACGACCCTGCGGCCGTTCTGCAGCAGCCGGCGGGCGACATGAAAGCCGATGAAGCCGGCCGCGCCCGTTACCAGGATTGCTTCATTTGCCATGGATCACAATCGCCACAGGTCGATACCGACCGGTTTCGTCGCCCGATCGAGCTGGGATTTGATGTCTAGCACGACGCCCTCTCCGCCTTTGAGCAGCCGCGTCACCAGCGGCCAGCCACCGCGCACATAGTCCTGATGCGATACCGCGAGGATGACCGCGTCCGCTGGGCGCAGGCTATCGAGGTCCGTCAGCGCGAGACCGTATTCATGCTTGGCCTCGTCCGGCGAAGCCAGCGGGTCATGCACCTGCACTTCGACATTGAACGACTGCAATTCGCGCACGATGTCGAGTACCTTGGAATTGCGTGTGTCGGGCACATTCTCCTTGAAGGTTAGCCCGAGGATCGTCACCTGGGAGCCACCGTTGCCACGGCCGAACAGCCGGCGCACGCATTCGCGGGCGACGCGAAAGCCAACATTGTCGTTGATACGCCGTCCGGCGAGGATCACTTGCGGATGATAGCCCGCCATCTCGGCGCGGTGCGTGAGATAATAGGGATCAACGCCGATGCAGTGCCCGCCGACAAGGCCAGGGTAGAACGGCAGAAAATTCCATTTGGTCCTGGCAGCAGCGATCACGTCGCCGGTGTCGATGCCGAGCGCCTCGCAGATCGCGGAGAGCTCGTTCATGAAAGCGATGTTGAGATCGCGCTGGGTGTTCTCGATCACCTTGGCGGCTTCCGCCACCTTGATCGAGGGGGCGCGATGGATGCCGGCGGTGACCACCGAGCCGTAAACGTCGGCGACGATGTCGAGTGTAGGGGCGTCCTGCGCCGAGACCACCTTCACGATGGTCTCAAAGCGATGCGCGGTGTCGCCGGGATTGATGCGCTCGGGCGAATAGCCGACGGTGAAATCGTTCCCGGCCTTCAGTTTGGAATGCTTTTGCAGCACCGGCACGCAGGTCTCTTCGATGGCGCCGGGATAGACAGTGGATTCGTAAACGACGATATCGCCTTTTTTCAAAACCTCGCCAACGGTCCGCGAGGCCGAAAGCATCGGGCCGAGATTGGGACGATTCGCCTCATCGATCGGGGTCGGGACGGTGACGATGTAGAAATCCGCGCCGGCGAGGTCCTTGGTCTCGCTGGTTACCAGCAGATTTGGGTTTTTCAGGTCCTCCGGCTTGACCTCGCGCGTGCGATCTTTGCCCGCGCGCAGCTCCGCCACGCGGCCCGGATCGATGTCGAAACCGATGACGGGTGAGCCTGAGCGGGCAAACGCCGCCGCTACGGGAAGGCCGACATAGCCAAGCCCGATCACTGCTATCTTGCGCGTATGTGCCAAACTGGTTTTCCTGCGCCCTGCGCGCGCACTGTTTACCGAGGGGCGGCTAGGGGCGCAATACAGGGCTATTTACAAAGCAATTTGTCGTAAAGAGCGACGGTTTGCTGCCCAACCCGGGCGCTGGAAAACTCCTCCTCCACCATCCTCCGGCCCGCATTGCCAAAAGTCTGCCGCAGCACCGGATCGCGCGCCAGCACGTCAACCGCGTCCGCCAGGGCTGCGGGATCGTCCGGCGGCACCAAGAGCGCATTGACGCCGTCGCGGGCGATCACGCGACAGCCCGGCACGTCGGTGGCGACGATCGCGCGGCCGCAGGCGGCGGCTTCCAGCAGGCTCTTCGGCAGGCCCTCGCGTCGCGACGGCAGCACGGCAATGTGCGCCTCCGCCCAGACCTCGCGGATATCGGCGACCTGGCCGAGCACCTCTACGCCCTCGCACGCTTTCCACGAAGCGATCTCCTTCGGCGGAATGGATGCCGGATTGGCGGGATCGGCCTCGCCAGCCAGCAACAGCCGAACCGGCCGCCCCCGCCTCGCCAGAATCTCATGCGCAGCAATCAGCGTGCGGATGCCCTTGTCGTCCAGCAGGCGGCCAACAAAACCTGCGGTCACCGGCCCCGGGGGTTCTGGCATGGGCGTGAGCTGATCGGCATCGACGCCGGAGCCAGGAATGAGAAAAACGCGATCCGAGCTGATACCGAGCGCGGCGATGGCGGCGCCGTCGTCTTCATTCTGCACCAGCACGGCAGCGTTGCGGCGCGCGAGCAGGAAGCGCAAAAGGCCCCGCAGGACGAACCCGGTGAGCCGTGCCTTCGGGCTGCGCGAGGTGAAGGAGAAGCCGAGTCCCGCCAATGCATTCAGCGTCCGCAGCGGCAAACCGAGCGCGGCGACCGAGCCGATCACCGTTGGCTCCAGCGCGACATGATGCACCAGGTCGGGCTTCAGCCCGCGGTAGAGCCGTCGCACGTCGCCGATCAGCCGCAGACGGTCGAATGGATTGGTGCTGCCGCGCCGCCAAGTCAGCGGATGCAGTTTGATTCCCAAGGCTTCGATGGCGGAGCCATCGACCTGCACACGGGTGGCGACATGCACCTCATAGCCGGCCCGCTGGGCGGCTAGCGCCATCGGCAGCCGGTGCGAGCGGAAATACCAGTCCTCGGAGACCAAATAGAGCAGCCGCCGGACCGGTTGAGGTGCTTCGCGCGAAAGGGAATAGGTCATCTCAAGCATTGTTCCGACGGCAGCAATTATCTAACGTCAAATTCGGCGCGCGGGCGCCGGCGCATCGCAACTATGCAACCTCGCAGCCTTTCCGGCCAGTCAGGGACGAAAGATCTTCCTCGCTTTCCTTCTGCAGTCATTCTGGACCCCGAAAATAGCCATGACGAATGAAAGCGGCCGCTGCGCGATTTGCATCGTGGGAGATTCGCGCTCCGGCTCCAGCATATTGCAGGGCCTGCTCGCGTTGCATCGGGAAGCGACCGCGGTTGGTGAATTGCGACGGCTGCAGAAATTTATCGCCGAAGACCTGTCCTGCAGCTGCGGTAAGCGGGTTACGGTCTGTGAGCATTGGCTCGCCATCATGCGGCGCGCCGGCCTCGATGCCGATAGCATCAGGACCCAACCTCCGGCGCAGAAAATCCTTCGGCGCCTTGAAGAAGCGACAGGATTCGCGGGGGCCACGCTGCACGCAACGGCGCTGACGCGGCCGCTGCTGTTTCGCGGAGCCACCGTGGCGGACCATTCCGCCCGGCTGCTCGCCGCCGCCGCCGATTTGGCGCAAGCTCGCGTCGTGATCGACAACAGCAAGGATCCGGGTCACGCGGTTTATCTCCTGCACCAGCAGATATTGTCGGTGCATGTCGTCTTCATCCTGCGGGATGGGCGCGGCACCGTCTGGTCGAAGATGCGCCGCACCGGAATTTCGGTTGATGAGGCCGCGCGTCATTGGGTGCGCACGACGCGCGCGATGCTCGCCTTGCGCCGCGTGCTCGGACCGCAGCGCAGTACCTGGATTCGATATGAAGATCTGTGCGCCGATCCCAGGCTCGTGGTGAGCGGCATCGCCGAGCAGCTGGGACTTGCCAGCGACGGCTTTGCCGAGCGTTCCGATGAACCGTATCACCATATTGGCGGAACGCCCGATTTTTCCGGCATCGCTTTCGCGTCGATACGTCACGACGCACGTTGGCGCGAGGAAATGCCACCGGCGACGCTCACTCAGTTTGAGGCAATTGCAGGAAGTTTCAATCGGCGCCTCGATTATCTCTGATCGTCTTGACGGCGCCTCGCTTTATTCTTACCAACCACTGCCTGCGGTGGAAGGCCCTTCGCTGCCTGGCCGCCTTCTTCGGCCTTTCCACAACCCCTGCGCGTGACAACAAACAGCTGATAACCATGATCTCGCGTGAGCGGCGCGACCGAATTAAATCGGTCTTGATAAGGGTTCCTGCGCTATTCCGTGCCGTGCGTGGGAGCTATCTCACCTACACGGCGCTGCGCCGCGAGTTCTTCGCACTGATCCATTTCGCGCCGCAACTGATCGCGAAGGAATTGGGCACCGGGCAAAATAGCAACGCCTGGAAACGCGAGCTTCCGGTTCAAAGGCCATTGCGCGCGGATGCCGCCGCCGTGACGCCGACGCTTAATCCGCAGCAGATCAAGGCCTGGTGCAGCGCGCGGCATTTACCCTTCGCGGAGGGCCGCGACGCGATTTACCTGCCACCCGAAAGCTGGCGTTCCACGCCGCTCGCTCCTGCCCTGCCGGAATATCCAGCGGATGCGGGATTAAAGATCGTCAGGCACGCGGGCGGCACCGACACGCATTACGCAGATCCGGATGTCAGACGCGCCGTGGCGCAGGACGTTTATCCCCATCGCCTGCAGACACTAACTCTCAACTTTCTTCACCTGCAGGGTATCGCACCCCGCCTCTACGACCTGCTCGAGATCAGCGACGGCAGCGGAGTGATATGGACCGCATATGTCGTGGGCCATGTCGCCCCAACTCCGCTGCTGCCTCACGACTGCGAAAGCATGGTCGCTCGCCTGCACGCGCTAGAGAGCGGCAGCCCCCTGAACCTCGTCAGCGAAGATGGATGGAGTGGCGCCGATTTCCAATCGCCGGATTGCAATGGGAATCTGCTGCGCGATGCCCACAGCAGGCGCCCGGTTTATGTGGGCGTGCACAATTTCATCCTCGATGGTTATGAGAAATATCTGCGCGATCTCGCTGTGAGCGTGACTGAGACGAGCCACATCGGCGGCCGCAGCCGTTTGCTCGGCGGCAAGGCAGGATCGTTCCTCTACCAGGAGATACCTGGTCTCGATTGGCCGGCAAAGCGATCGCCGCGCGTGCGCCTACAAGCCTGGGACCCGATGCTGGCAAGAGCGGGCATTTCGATCGAAGGCAAGGTCGTCTTCGATTTCGGCTGCAATCTAGGTCTAATGGGCGCGGAATATTTGCGTCGCGGCGTGCGCTGGATGCATGGATGGGATCGTGCGGAGATGGTGGAAGCTGCGCGCAAAGTGCTGCTCTCGATCGGCTGCACGCGCTTTTCCCTGACCGGAGGAATGCTCGATCGCGACAGCCGGCTGGCCGCCGGCCTTCCCGCGCACCTGCAACCGATCGGCCATGAGGACGCGATCCTCAGCTACCTGTCGGTGCGTGATCATTTCGGATGGTTGCCGGGGCTTTCGGCGTTGCCGTGGCGTTACATGCTTTACGAGGGTCACCAGGACGACCATCCGATCGAAACCTATATCGCCGACCTGAATCGGCTCATTCCCGTGCGGCTGCTTACCACCGACCGTGTTTCCGACGGTGTTGGCGGAAGCCGCGACATTGCCTTGATCGAGCGGCTGGTCCGATAACGAAACGCCGAGACTCAACTTTCCGGCGGCAGGACGAAGCGCCAACCACGCCATTGCAGCGGCTCCGCCTTCACTAACGGCAGAAGCTGATCGGTGTAGCGCCGCACGATATCCTGCGAGCGACGCTCCAGGTCCTGCTCGTCGCTGTCGAGCGGCGGGCCGATGATGAAATCGAAGCTGCCGTCCGAGCGCCGCAGGGTGAAGGTCGGCAGCAAGGCCGCATTCCAGCGGGCAGCGAGCGCGATCGCGCCGGTCGCCAGCTCTAGCTGGCCGCCGAGAAACGGCGCTGTAGCGCGCCGCTTGCCGCGGTTACCGGTCTTGATCGAGACCGCCCCACCCGTTTCGGCGACGTCTTTCAGCACGTCCATGGCGTCGGAGATTTTTACCTCCGCGCAGACGCGAGCTTCCAGGTAACGCAGCTCGGCCGAGGTGCGCACCGGATTGATGTAGCGGATTCCGAAGCGCGTGTCGGAGAGACCATGCACGGGCCGCGTATAGTGATAGACGTTGAGCCCCATCCGATGCAGCGCCATTTTGGAGATCAGGTCGTTGAAAGCGAAGGAGCTGCCCCAAAACAGCAGGCCGCGCCCGGCCCGAAACTCAGTGTCGACATGCTCCATGCCGTAGATGAAGATCGTGGGCTCCCAACCGCCAGGCCGATAGACACGCAGGTATTGAAATCGCTCTTCATACTTACCGGCGGCCAGTCCAACCTCGACCTGTAATGGTGTGGGCCAGTCGCGGTGGTCCTGTAAGATGCGATTCAACGGCCCGAGACGTTTGGACACGCCGAGGGCATGCAGCAGCACATTCAGCGCGCCGAGGCCTCCGGCCACATGACGCCAGGCGAAGCTTGGCACCGTCCAAGCAATGGCGGATTGAACGACGAACAGCCGCCAGAGCTCCCAGATATCCTGCGCACGAATGCTGACCGGCGCCCGCCAGTTGCCATCCCCCACGGCGTCGCAATCGATCGTCCGGCCTTTGCGGGGCGCCCGCGGCGCCGAAAGATTCGGCCTCTCCAACATGAAATTTCCAAGCTGAATCAAGCAAAATGTCCTTACAGGATAATGCCTTAGGCGGGAAGCCATCAGGGCTTTTTATTGCGAGCCCAATGCCTTAATAGGTATTATCGCATTGCGATGAGGGCCAGAGTCCTGCCCGCCCAAGCGGAAGTCATTAGCGAGAGCATAGCAATGGGCGCTGCTACCCTCATCGTTCCAGTCGAAACCAAAGTCCGCGAGCTCTACGGCAAGGCCTTGCTCGCACTCTGTGCCGCGGAGGCCGGCATGGAGGTCGTCCTCGGCGACCAGCGTGTCATCGCGCAATCGTTGCATCGCCTGCCGGTCGGCATCTACCTCGACAAGAGCATTTCACGCACCAAGACCAGGCATTTCGCGCGACTGAGGAATCTTGGGTTCCGGCTCGCCGCATGGTGCGAGGAAGGTTTGGTCTACCGCAACAAGCTCGCCTATCAGCACGAACGTGTATCGGCAGCGTCCCTCATGCAGCTCGATGCTTTTTTCGCCTGGGGCGACGTGCAGCGCGACGACATTTTGGAAGTGGTGCCGCAGGCGCGGGACAAAATCCATGTCTTCGGAAATCCGCGTTTCGATCTGCTGCGCCCCGCACTGCGCGAAGTTTTCAGGGACGATGCGGCGCGACTGCGGGCGCGCTTCGGTCGCTACATTCTCGTCAACACGAATTTCTCTCGCTTCAACCGTTTCCCCGGCCGGGAGGATGTTGTTGACGTGCTGCAACAGCGCGGCATCGCCCTCAGTTCCGAGCAGGAAGCTTATTACAAGAGATGGGTCGATCATCTCGGCGAAGTATTCCACGCCTTCGTACGCGCTATTCCGCGCCTCGCGGACAGCTTCCATGATCACAAGATCATTGTGCGGCCGCACCCTTCGGAAGATCATGAGCGTTGGCGCCGCGAACTCAGTGGGCTAAACAACGTCACCGTCGTCACTGAAGGAAACGCGATCCCCTGGATGATGGGTGCCGAAGCGGTGATCCACAATGCTTGCACCACCGGTGTGGAATCCTTTCTGCTCGATCGGCCAACCATCGCCTACGTTCCTGTGCTGCACGATATCTTCAACCGGCTGAACTATCTGCCCAACGCGATCAGCATCAGTGCGCAGACCGAGGATGCATTGAAGTGGGCCGTGCAAAAGGCGCTCACCGGCGACCGCCGTGATCCCGCCGGACAGGAAAAACAGCACATGGTGCAGCGCTATGTAGGCGATATCTCCGGCCCGCTCGCAACGGAACGGATCGTGCGCGTGCTGCGCCAGCTACAGGATAGCGGACCGCAAGAACCGGCATTATGGCAGCAAACGCGGCTGCGCCTTTTATCGGCGGCGCGATCCGCCGCCAGCCGGGCACGCCGGGTGCTGCGCCCTAACAAATCGCTGTTGGCCTATATGGTGCAGAAATTTCCGGAACTTCAGCTCGATGAGCTGCGGGAAGTTTTGGAGAAGATCAGCCGCGCGCGCGGCAAGCCGCTATCAATCAGCGTCGCGCCGCACCCGCAGCTCTCATCCTGTTTTGTGCTGCGGCGCGAAGAACGCGCGGCGGCCGTAGCTTAGTTGGCCGCCAGCGTCTTTACGACCTGATCGACTTCGTTGGTGTTGATCCGGCGAAGCTTGTGCGCTTCCTGCGTTCCATCGTTCCAGGTGCCGAGCAAAGTGAAGCCGAGCTGGAAGCCGAACCGGCTGAACATTTCTTCTAGCTGCTGCGGTCCCGGGATCGCGTCCTCCCGGCCGAAAGGGTAGGAAATCCAGCGTGGCCGCGCACCGCCGATTTCCGTCAGAAAATCGGCGTTGATCTGTATCTCACCAAAGAGCTCGCCGCCCAGCCGAGAGAACGGCTCATGCGTATGGCCGTGCACCCCCAACACATGCCCGCCTTCCACCAGCAGCCGCAGCTGTCGATTGCTCATGTAAAACTGGTCGCAGAAAGCGTGCTCGGAGATGCCCCGGTCCACGAACATCTCACGGGTGATGGTATCCACCAGTTCCGGCGGCAGTACGAAATTCAGCGCGTATTTCACGCGCGCGACCGCGGGCATATCATAGACATAGGTGCGCTTCGCCGTTTCGATCCAGGTCTCGTTTCCCTTTGGACGCAAATCCTC
>JAXDOO010000044.1:0-17748 GCA_034668865.1 Alphaproteobacteria bacterium | reverse complement strand
AGGCGTTTATGGTCGCGCTGGCGACAGTGGTTGTTACGTATTCAGTGCCCGTCGCCGGCAGCGAAGCCGTTTCCTTCGAGGGGAAATCAGTGAAGATGATCATCCCCACGACGGCCGGGGGCGGCACCGATATCTCCGCGCGTCTGTTCGCCCGTTTCGTCGGTAAATACCTGCCCGGCAATCCTTCCGTGGTGCCGCAGAACATGCCGGGAGGAGGGGGCGTCACGCCATTGAATTTCTTCGCCCAGCAGGTAAAGCCGGACGGCCTGACGATTGCCTTCTCCTCCAGCACCGAAGCCGATCCGCTGACCTACCGCGCAGCGCAGGCGCGCTATAACCCGGCCACTTTCGGGATCATCGGCGGTTTCGGGCTCGGCGATCAGATCATCATGATCCGCACCGAGGCGCTGCCACGCCTACTCGACAAGAGCAAGCCCCCGGTTACGATGGGCAGCAACGCCGGCCAGCCGCGTGGCGGAATGCGGATGACCATTTGGGGCAACCACTATCTTGGCTGGAACACGAAATGGGTCACTGGCTATCCCGGCAGCTCGGATCTGTTGCTGGCATTGCAGCGCGGGGAAATCGACATGACCTCATTCGCCCGCGAATACATCACCGACAAGCTGACCGATCCAAGCCAGTTCCGGGTACTTTACGCCGACGGCTTGAGCATGCATGCGCGCTCATCCGGCCGGGCGGACTTCGACAAAGCCCAAAAATTCGTCGATGTCATGAAAGGAAAAATCAGCGATCCAAAAATGCAGGCCGCCTTCGATTATTGGCGCGCGGGATTCCTGTTCAAGTGGATCATGCTGCCACCGAACACGCCCCCCGGAATACTCGCGGCCTATCGCGACGCTTTCATGAAGGTAGCGGTCGATCCGGAGTTTGCGGCAATGGCGGACCAAGTGATGCAAGGCTTTACCGTCATTCCGCCCAACGAGATGGCCAAGGCGATCAACGATCTGGAAGCGACGCCGGATGAAGCCTTGAAGACCACGGCCGAGCTGGTGAGGGACCTTAAATGACGCGGCTGTGTCCGCGGAAGACAGCCGCCGGCGCGCTAAGCCGGGTTTGGGGAATGAAAATTTGACATCGCGTATGGCAGGCAAGACGGCGCTCATCACGGGCGCCGGTGGCGGTATCGGGGCGGCCGTGGCCAGGTTGTTCTGCCAGGAGGGTGCTGCGGTCGCACTCTTCGACCGCAATGCTGAAATCCTGAACCGGACGGCAGGCGAGCTTGAGTCGCCTGGCACGAGTGCCAGCCTGCTGGTTTGTGAAGGTGACGTCTCCAATCCTGCGGACGCCGCCCGAGCGGTCGAGCAGGCAGTTTCACGTTTTGGTGCACTGAACGTGCTCGTGAACAATGCCGCGATTCGTAATCATTCTTCAGTAGAGCAATCCGAGATCGACGACTGGCAGCGGCTGATGGCGGTAAATGTTTACGGCGCGGTCAATTTTTGCAAAGCCGCATTGCCGGCGCTCCGCGCCGGGGGCAATGCCAGCATAGTCAATGTTTCGTCGTGCTATGCCGTTGCCGGCCGCGGCGGTATGCCGATCTATGACGCGACGAAGGCGGCTCTGCTTTCCCTGACGCGCACGCTCGCGTTCGAGGAATCCCAGAATGGCGTCCGCACCAACGCGGTTTGTCCTGGCGGGACGCTGACGCCTTTTACGGTGGGCCGCGGCGTTGCTTCCGGCCGCAAGGCCGAAGACATGCAGAATGATCGGCGCACGGATTCGCTGCTGCAACGCTGGGCACGGCCGGAGGAGATTGCCTTTCCGGTGTTGTGGCTCGCTTCCGACGAAAGCTCGTACATGACTGGCGCCACCATCATGGTGGATGGCGGCTTGTCGATCATGTAGCGCTTGCTTCTCCCACGATGCGGGCGTGCAACGCGGCCAGCATTTTCCCGGACTCGCGGGCACCTTCGAGATAGTTTTCCGGCACGATATGATAGGGCGGACGGCATGGCCCTGCTTTCATCCAGCCGGCAGCATTCATCCGGGCCTTTTCAAGACCGATATTGTATTTGGAAAATTCGGCGAAGCTTCCGTTCGGAATGAGCCTGGCGGAGGCGGCCGCGAGGGCGGCAGAGATTTCCTTTGCCCGGGACCAGTCGCCGCCCTTCTTCGCGGCAGCCACTTCATCACGGAGCTTGATTTGCACGGAAGGCCCGCACAAGGCGCCGCCCGACCAGAACGCCGTGCATTCATCAGGCGCGATGCGCGCGGCAGCATAATAGGCACTATCCACCGGCATCAGTCGTATCTCGCCTTTGGTGAGGCGCAGGTCGGCTTCGATGGTGGCGATGCCGACGATCTTTGCGGCGACGACCGTGGGCACTTGGATGATCTGCGCCCAGAACGGGCGCGAAAAATCGAATTTAAACGCTTCCGGATTGGCATAGACGCAGATGGCGGTGTTCGGACAGGCCTCGGCAACGTCCCGATAGAATTGCAGCGTGGTTTGCAGGTCTGGATAGCACCACATGGGCGGCCCGAGCATCGTGCCGTCGACGCCGAGATCATGCGCCGCCCCGGTCTGGCGCACCGTCTCCCGCGTATTCAGGCTGCTGGTGCCGGCAAAATACGGCACGCGCCCACGCACGGTCTCCACCACCGTGGCCATAAAGGCACGCTTTTCCTCCCAGGTGAGCGTGGCGCATTCGCCGAAGGTTCCCAGGCTCAAGAGGCCGTCTACGCCAGCGTCGATCAGCGCTTCCACGACGCGCACGGTTTCGTCCAGATCGACGGTGTCCTCGGCGCGCCAGTCCGACGCATTGGCTTTCGCTGGCGTTGCGAGGATTGCCCATGCGCCCTGGACATCGGAAGCCGTCAGGCGCGCGCTGCTTCGGTGCATGAAATTGTCCTCCCGGGTTTTGAAAAACATAGCACAGCCGCCGCGCCTCGCAACGGATTGACAGCATGCGGACGGTCATCCTAGTGTTAATTCAGCCAGCGGCTGAAACGGGCAAAGGCGAACGACGCCGCTATAAAGCCTACGGAGGAACGCCATGACGGATACCGGGGTCTCGGTCCGCTGGCCCGCGCAATACAACGTGCTTCCGAAGGAAGTATTCCATCGCAGGGACGTGTACGAGGCGGAGCTTCAAAAGATCTTCTATGGCCCCGAGTGGCACCCGCTCGCGCACCTATCGGAAGTTCCGAACAAGGGCGACTTCAAGACGCTGCAGATCGGTGAAGCGCCGGTATTGATCGTTCATGGCGACGACGACAAGGTCCGCGTCTTCTACAACTCATGCCCGCACCGCGGCACGCAGTTGCAAATTTGCGCGCGCGGCAGCACTAAGGAAATT
The DNA here is from genome assembly GCA_034668865.1 of Alphaproteobacteria bacterium. Lineage (GTDB taxonomy): Bacteria > Pseudomonadota > Alphaproteobacteria > Rhizobiales > Xanthobacteraceae > CANKHA01. The sequence goes on along the minus strand of JAXDOO010000044.1, from coordinate 14,425 downwards.
GAGTGCCCCTACCATCGCTGGCTGTTCAGCTTGCGGGGAGAATTGCTGGGCGCCTCCGGGATGGATCAATTCGAGCCGAATTTCCGTAAGGAAAATTATGGCCTGAAAGAGCTGCGCTCCGGCAATTTCAACGGACTGGTTTTCGCGACCTGCAGTGAGGAGGCGCCGGAACTGGCCGTTTTCCTCAAGGGAACTACTGACTATCTGCAGAAAGCGCTCAGTGAAGATGGCCGCCTGAAGCTGATTGGTTACCAGAAGACCATCTACGCCACGAACTGGAAAGAATACGGCGACAACGAAGGCTACCACCCGCCGTTGTTGCATCGGGCGTTCCGCTTGTTGCGTTGGCAGGGCGGGAAGGGAAGCAATGGGGTGACCGAGGGCGGTCACAAAGTCGTGGAGGCGGAGGTTCAGCCGCCGAAAGCGGTGTTCCTGAATGATCAGTCTCTGGTGGAGTTCCGCGACAAGTCGGGGCCGCCGCGCTCGATCGTCGTTTCGCTCTGGCCGATGACGACCATCGTCAAGCACATGGACGTCATCAACATCCGCTACGCTTTCCCGCTGTCGCAAGACGAGACCGAAGTTCACTACGCCTATTACGCGCATCAGGACGATTCGGAAGAGCTGCTGGTGCACCGCATCCGCCAAGCCTCGAACCTGCTCGGCCCGAGCGGTTTCATTTCGCTCGAGGACGGCGCCGTCTTTAGCCGCGTGCACGCGGGGTCGCGCACATTGGGAACCGTCGCCTATCAGAAGGGCTACGAAGGCAAACCGCTGTCGGCGCCGTGCTTCGTCGGCCAGAACGATGAGGCCAGCAACTTGCTGCGCTGGGAGCGCTATCGCACGACGATGGGTTTTGACCGTGACTGACCCGCAGACCCTCGCTCGCATCGACGAATTGCAAATGAAATATCTGGCGGCGCTCGACCGGCATGATCTCGATAGCTGGCTTGATTGCTTTGCCGAAGAGGGCAGCTACATCTGCATCACAAAGGAAAACAATGATGCCGGATTGCCGGTCGCCATGATGCTAGACGACAGCCGGGCGCGCCTTAAGGACCGGGTGAAGTTCATCAATGAAGTCTGGTCGGGGACGTTCGAAGATTACGGCACGCGGCATTTCGTGCAGCGTTTCGAGTGCAAGCCCAACGGCAAGAGCCGCGTCAACGTCTTGTCCAATTTTATCGTCTCCTACATCAACCGCCGCGGCGGTTCCGATATCCTGGTGACTGGGGTTTACGACGACGAGATCGATCTGAGCGGCGAGGCCCCCCGGTTTGTCGCGAAGAAAGCGATTATGGATACGGTCACCACGCCCCGCTATCTCGTTTATCCGATCTGACGCCATTCTCATGAAACAGAAATCCAAAAAGCCGTCTTTCAACTCGGCGACCGCCGTCTGGTCGCTGCAAGACGCCTACCGCGGTCCCGGCCATCTCATCCGACGGTTGCAGCAGATCGCCGTCGCTATCTTCATGGACGAGTTCAAGAATCTCGACATCACGCCGGTGCAACATATTGCGCTGGTTGCGATCAGGGACCATCCTGGGCTCGAGCAACAGACGCTTGCGGACCTAATCGCCATCGACCGTTCGAGCGCCGGCAGGATTTTCCCGTTTCTGGAGCAGCGCGGGCTGATCGAGCGGATCACGCCGCCGAACAACCGGCGCGCCAAATTGGCATTCATTACGCCTGCCGGAACGCGCCTACTCGCGAGCGGCGTGCGGCTGATCCGCCAGGCCGAGCAGCGGATCATGAAGGTACTCAACGAAAAAGAGCAGCGCGTCTTCATGGAGCATCTTCGCAAGCTGGTGAACATCAACAACACGCAAAGTCGCGCGCCATTGCGCATGCGTTCCATTAAAAACGACGCCGACAGACTGAATGTGGCGGAATAATCGGGGGCCGCTTTGATACCGGTAAAAAGGCTTGGGCACGCCACTTTTGAGACGCCCGATATCGAACATCAGATCGAGCATTACACCAGGATCGTCGGTCTCAGCCTGACGACGAAAGAAAAGGACCGCGCCATCCTGTCAACCCATCTGGGGCAGGAGGTGCTGGTGCTTAAGCGCGGCCCGCGTGAGCGCACGACCGCGTTGGCTTTCGAGATTGCTGCGGAGTTCGACCTGGCGCAAGGACTCAAGGAATTGCTTGACCGCGGTATCCAGACGGAAACCCAAAACGACCCCACCCGGTGCATCAAGACCTTGACCATTTTCCGCGACCCCAACGGCACCCGGGTCGAGCTGTTTGCCGGAAGCTCCTTCCTTCCGGAGACGGAGAAGACTGCATCGGCGCCGACCAAGATCGGCCACGTCGCCTTCATGGTCCGCGACCCGCAAGAGATGGTCGAGTTTTACACCGAAGTGCTGGGCTTCCGGGTATCCGACTGGGCCGGAGATTTCTTTGCGTTCCTGCGCTGTGGGCCGGACCATCACACGGTGAATTTTCTGCGCGGCGCCGAGCAGCGCATGCATCACTTTGCCTTCGAGTTGAAGGACTGGGCGCATGTGCAACATGCCTGCGACCATCTCGGCCAGAAGGATGTGAAGATCATCTGGGGGCCGGGCCGGCACGGGATCGGGCATAACATCTTCATGTACCACTTCGACCCTGACCATCGCGTCGTCGAGTTTTATACCGAGCTCGACCAGATGAAGAGCGAGGAGCTCGGCTATTTCGAACCGAGACCATGGCACAAGGACAAGCCGCAGCGTCCGAAGGTATGGACCAATTTCGAGGAAGCCCGCATCACTTGGGGAATGCAGCCGTCGCCGGAATACCACCAGACCCACAGCAAGCGTGACGCGGTGGCACCTGCGCCCGCGCCCGCCGCTGCCCGACCGTAGCGAGCAACGCATGCGCCCCACGATCGACTTCTACTTCGACTTCATCAGCCCCTTCAGCTATCTGGCGCATCAGCGCTTGCCCCAGCTGGCGGCCCGCTACGGCTACGCGCTGCAATATCGCGTCGCCGATCTCGCCACGTTGAAGCGGCTTTGCGGCAATACCTCTCCGCGCATGGTAGAGATGCCGCTGAAGATCGCATATTCACGCGTCGACCAGAAACGCTGGGCCGAACGTTATGGCGTGCCGATCACGCCGCCAGCCGGCTCCCACGATTCAAGCTGGCTCAATCGCGGCGCCTTTTACGCGGCCGACCGCGAGCAGGACGCCGATTATGTCACGGGGGTCTGGACCAGCATGCGGCGGGACGGCCGCGACCTGGCGGACGAGCGCACTTGGCGCGATGTGGCCCGCGCCCTGGGCTGGGATGGCGACGCCTTCGCTGCCTTTGTCCGTTCCGAGGCTTCGGCCGAACGGTACAGGAAGGCGTCGCAGGAGGCGCATGACCGCGGTGTCTTCGGCGTGCCCACGATGCTGATTGGCAAGGAAATGTGGTGGGGCAACGACCGGCTGGATTTCCTGGAAGAATTTCTGAAGGGCCATGCGGCCGCCGCTCAGCGTGCCGTTTCGTAAATAAAGGGGACCCTCGTGCATTGGCCGACGTTGCACAGTTATGTGGAAGGTCTGGAGAAGGCGGGCAAGCTGGTGCGGATCACCTCGCCCGTCAACAAGGATACCGAGCTTCATCCGCTCGTTCGTCTGCAGTTTCGCGGCCTGCCGGAAAGCCAGCGCAAGGCGTTCCTGTTCGAGAACGTCACCGATAGCCGCGGCCGCAAATATGCCATGCCGGTGCTGATCGGCGCACTCGCGGCCTCATCGGAGATCTACTCGCTTGGCATGGGCGTGCCGGTCAAAGAGATCTCCAACATCTGGCGCAAGGCGATGGCCAAGCCGCTGACCCCGGTCGAGGTGCAGCAGGCCGCATGTCAGGAAGTGGTGATCAGTGGGGAGGAGCTCACGCGCGAAGGCGGCGGTCTGAGCCGGTTGCCGATTCCAATTTCAACGCCCGGATTCGATAACGCGCCCTATACGACCGCGTCGCACTGGGTATCGAAACATCCCGACACCGGGTTGCACAATCTCGGCAATTACCGCGGGATGATGAAGGCGGAGAACCGGATAGGCACGCTGCCGGCGATGATCGGAGTAGGCATGCGAGAGCATATCGATCAATGGCGCGCCAAAGGCATAGAACGTATGCCGGCGGCCCTGGTGATCGGCGCGCCGCCGCATGTCACTTACACGGCGGTGACGCGCATCCCCAACGACATGTGCGAATACGACGTGGCGGGGGCCCTGTCCGGCAAGCCGCTGGACGTCGTGAAATGCCTTACGCAGGACCTGATGGTTCCGGCGGAATCGGAAATTGTCATCGAAGGCACGGTGCCGACGGATGTGCTGGAGATGGAAGGCGCGTTCGGGGAATTTCCCGGCTACATGGCGGCTCGGGACTACAGCTTCTTCATGGACGTGACTGCGATCACCATGAAGAAGAATCCGATCTTCCTTGCGATCATCAGCCAGATGCCGCCGAGCGAGAGCAGCAAGATGCGCCACATCAGCCGTGGCGAGGGCGCGTACAAATTCCTGCATAACGCCGGCTTCGATAACGTCACCCAGGTCGAATATCTGGAATGCGCCGGGGCGAATGCGCTGGTCGTGCTGAAGATCAAGAAGCGCAGTCCCGACGACGCCAAGAATGCGCTCCGCCTGCTTGCGGGAAAATTCATCGGCAAGATCGCCATCGCGGTCGACGACGACATCAATCCGCTCGACGTAGAGAACGTGATGTGGGCGGTGTCCTATCGCTCGCAGCCGTTTCGTGACATGGAGATCGTGGACGCGCCGCTCTTCGCGCTCGACCCTTCGGTCGCCGCCCCGGGCGAGTCACGCGGCTTGACGCATGGCAAGGCGCCGCGTTCCACCGCGCTCATCATCGATGCGACGATGCCGTGGCCTTACCCGCCGCTGTCACTTCCAAAGAAGCAATACATGGACCGCGCACAGGAAATGTGGCGCGACCTGCAATTGCCTTCGCTCAGCTTAAAAGAGCCGTGGTGGGGTTACTCGCTCGGGCATTGGACCGAAGAAGAAGAGAAGGAAGCCGAGCTAGCGGTTCAGGGCCGGCACTTTGAAACAGGCGTCAAGCAGGCGCACACGCGCCGGCGCTTTACGGAATGACCGCGCGGGAGCACCAAGTGCGTGGACTGGAATCGGCGATGAGAATCAGGGGGCCTGCCTTCAGGTTGTTTGCGGCCGCATCCGTTGCGACGGCAATTGTTGCCGGTGACCAGAGCCACGCAGCGCAATTGTTCGAGAACAAGACGATTGATCTGGTCATCGGCTATGCCTCCGGAGGCGGCTATGACATCTATGGGCGTCTGGTAGCGCGCCACCTGGGGAGGCACCTGCCGGGCATTCCGGTGATCGTGCCACGGAACATGCCGGGGGCGGGGAGCATCACGGCGGCTAATTACATTTATAACAACGCGCCGAAAGATGGCACGACCATCGGCATCGTCACGCAGACGTTGAAGGAAGAGGAACTTCTGGAAACCCCAGGTGTCCGCTACCAGGCGGGGAAATTCACCTGGATCGGGCGCGTGACGTCGAATGTCAATCTCAGCGTCACTTGGCAGACGTCGAAAGTGAAAACCATCGACGATGCGATGAAATACGAATTTCCGGTTGCCAGCAATCTGATCGCCGGTGTCCTGCCGACCGTTCTCAATAATGTCGTCGGCACGAAATTCAAGCTGATCAACGGCTATGCCGGATCAAACGAGGGCATGCTGGCGATGGAGCGAGGCGAGACGGAAGGGGCGATGACGACCTGGGATACCCTCAAGGTTTCCAAGAAGGATTGGCTGAACGCCAACAAGGTTAACATCATCGTTCAATATGCTCCGGAGCGGCACCGGGAGCTGCCTGCTGTGCCTACTATGGTGGAACTCGCAAGGACGCAGGAGGACAAGCAGATCCTGGAGCTTTTTTCGGCGGCCGCTTCCATAGGACGTTCATTTGTCGGCCCGCCGGGACTTTCGGACGACCGGGTGGCGGCTTTGCGCGAAGGATTTCAGCTGATGCTGAAGGATCCTCAATTCCTGGCGGAAATCGAAAAGCTGAGGCTCGAGTTCGATCCGATGTCCGGGGAAAAGCTGCAACAGCTCGTCGATGGCATTCGCACCGCTTCACCCGCGGTGCGTGAACGCGCGCGGGCCGCGCGCGATTTGAAGGGATAGCCATGTCGCTGGTGGAGAAATCGATGCTCGCGGCCGGTGGAGAGGCAAAATGTCCGAGGTAAACGTCCCAGCTGGGAAGTACATGATCGACTCCTACCTGGACTGGAGCGCCGGAGAAGGCGTGCCGATCTACGAAGGTTTCGGGATCGACATGCTCGCGATTGAGGTGAAGCCGTGGGCCCGCTTCGGCGTGAACGGCGCGATCGTGCATGTCAGCGGCCGCGGCGACGCCATGGCCATTTTCGTGATTGAGCTTCCGCCGGGCGGAAAATCGCTACCGCAAAAGCATCTTTTCGAGGCCGCTTTCTGCGTATTGTCGGGACAGGGCAGCGGGATCATGGAGCGTTATAACGGCGAACGGCAGCAGTTCGAGTGGCTGATCAACAGCGTCTTCGCGCCGCCGCTGAACACGCGGTATCAGCTTTTCAACGGCTCGGGCACGCAGCCGGCGCGCATCGCCATCTCATGCAATCTCCCGGCGGTGTTGAACCTGTTTCACAACGCGGATTTTGTCTTCAACAATTCCGCCGTATTTCCGGACCGGGAAGCGCCAATGAAGCACTATACCGGGGACGGTGAATTCACCCCCGTGCGTCCCGGCAAGCATATGTGGGAAACCAACTTCCTGCCGGATGCCGGAAGCCTGAGGCTGCGCGAGTGGTCCGAGCGCGGAAATGGTGCGCTGCATGTTCAGCTCATTCTCGCGGACGGTGTGCTGCACTCGCATATTTCAGAAATGCCGGTCGGCACCTACAAGAAAGCGCATAGGCACACGCCAGACGTGCACATCTACATCCTGTCAGGCGAGGGCTATTCGCTGGTCTGGTTCGAGGGCGACAAGGATTTCAAGCGCGTCGACTGGAAGCACGGCTGGGTTTTTGCGCCCGAGGACATGATGTTCCACCAGCATTTCAATGCCGGCAGCGAGCCAGTGCGCTACATCGCCTTCACGCAAGGCAGCGTCCGCTATCCGATGACTGCACATATGCGGCGGGTCTACGCAAAGGTGGACCGTGACGTGAAGAGCGGCGGCAACCAGATCGAATATGCGGATCAGGATCCGCGCATCCATGAGATGTATCTGGCCGAACTCGCCAAACGCGGCCTCACGACCAGAATGGGTCAATTCGCCAAGAAAAGTGCGTAAGTCCACAAAATTAAAACTGACGAGGGGAGGAAACAATGAAAAGGACTGGAGTTTATCTGCTCGCCGTTTTAGCCGGCAGCAACATCGCTGCTGCGCAGGACGTCTCTTTTCAGGGCAAGACGGTCACCATGATCATCAGTTCTGAGCCGGGTGGCGGAACGGACACCTTTGCCCGCCTTGTTGCGCAATATCTCGGGAATTATCTTCCGGGAAAACCGACGGTCGTGCCGCGTAACGTTCCCGGCGCCGGAGGCATCACCGGGATGAATTACATGGTGACGCAGGTTGCGCCTGACGGGCTCAGTTTCGTGACCTCCGGTAATACCATGGCCGATCCGCTGCACTGGCGGAAACCGCAAGCCCAGTTCAAGCCCGCGGAATTTGGCATCATCGGCGGCGTGGGCCGCGGCGGCGAGGTCCTTCTCATTTCCAAGGAGGCGGAGAAGAGACTCTACGACAAAAAACTGCCGCCCGTCGTCGCCATCTCGCTCGGCGGCATTCCACGCTCGGGCATGCAGATGACCGCCTGGGGCATCGAGTATCTCGGGTGGAACGTGAAGTGGGTGATCGGCTATCGCGGCACCAACGAGATGATGCTCGCGCTGGAAAGAGGCGAGGCCGACATGACGTCGACTGGCAACATCTTCCTCATCAACAAGATGGTGAGCAGCGGCAAGTTCAAGGCCCTGGTTCAGAGTGGAACTTTACGAGACGGGAAGCTGGTCGGCCGTGCCGATTTCGGGGATGCGCCGGTTTTCTCTACCCTGATGGAAGGAAAGATCAATGACAAGCTGGCGGCGCAGGCCTTCGAGTATTGGAGCGCCATTGCGGTCACCGACAAGTGGATGGCGCTGCCGCCAAAGACGCCGCCGGCAATGATTGCCGCTCACCGGGTCGCCTATGAGAAACTGATGGAAAACGAGGAGTTTCTCGAGAAAGGCAAGAAAATGAGCGACGGCTTCGATCCGATGACCGCAGCCGACGTGGAACGCCTTGTCGGGACGCTGGCGGCGCTGCCGCCGGAAGCGACCGACTACATGACGACGATGCTGCGAAAACAAGGTCTCGATGTGCAGTAGCGCCTGGGCAACGCGGCGCTTGTACGCCGCGTTGACAGTATACGGAAGGTTTGCATACTGAGTTTTCCATCCGATGTCTAAGCATCAATGTCCGGTGACGTCTCTTGATGAAGGCCGTAGCTGGGAGTTGTAGACAGAAGAGAGACGATACATGAAAAATATGGACAAGGTTTCCTTCCCGTACCGGGCCACGACGCATCTCGCTTTTTTGCATGTTGTTGGCCAATCCGGCGCCTGGGCTAAACACGGCCTGGATGTCAATTACGACTGGCAGATATCGAAATCGGACGCGCATAAAGCGGTCGCGAGCGGCGAAGTCGAGTTTGTCGGTGGCAACCACATCTCCACCTACGGAAAACGCGCGCGCGGCGACCAATGGGTCTATGTCGGCCAGACCCTGAACGCTGTGCAATGTAAGCTGGTCGTGGGCCCGGATTCGGACATCAACGGCGTGGCGGACCTGCGCGGCAAACGTATCGGCACCCGTGGAAATCACCCCGGCCTCAATGACTGGCTGTTCCTGAAGCAGCGCGGGCTTGACGTAGACCGCGGGGACTTTGAGTTCATCCGCGACTACAAGGGACAGGCGGTCCTGGAGGACGTCGAGCAGCTCGAAGGCGAGGAGGCGGAGGCAGCGAAGAACAAGAGGCACAATCCGCTTTGGGCCTGGGTGCGCGACGGCCACGTCGACGCCGCCCTGGTGATGCCGCCAGGCAATTTGTTCGCTGAAGCTGCCGGGATGAAGATCATCGACATCGATCCGCTGCCGATGATCTGGTACACGACGGTTTCGACCAGCCTTCCCTTCGTCCAGAAGAATCCCGACATCGTCGAGCGTTTTTTGAAGGGCCTGATCGAGGGCGTGCATTACTTCAAGACGCACCGCGACGAGAGCATCAGGATCATCGAGAAGTATCACACGCGCGAAGGCAAGCTGAGTACAGCGCAAGCCACGTGGATGTACGACGATATCGCGCCCGGATTGAGCGCGAAGCTCTACCCGACCATGAATGCCATCGGGAACGTCTACGAGGCAGCTAAGCGCTTCGACCCAGCTGCCGTGGACATCAATCCGATGGAGCTGTGGGACATGCACCATGTCCGCCGCATCGACGACAGCGGCTTCATTGATAGCCTTTATCGTGCGCAGCCTAATCCCAAGACGGCGGCGCACGCCAGGGATCCCGAATACCAAAAGGACCAGGCCAAGAAAAAGGAAGAGGTGATCGCCAAGATAAAGGAGTGTGGTCACCCGATGGGCGAACAATGCGGCTGCTGACTGCATGCAGTTAGGAAAGAGGCGCGTCCTACGGGGGGCGCGCCTTTTTGCTTGGATACGCTGTGGTGCGCAAGGGACAAAGGGAAAATGAAGGACGAAGGGATCAGCGACGAAACACAGCGGGCAGCCTGGAGAGACTTGCGCGAGTTCCTGGAGATTGCGAAGGGGCGGGAAGAGGTCGTTGTCGTGCGCGGCGCCGATCCGCATCTCGAGATGGGCGCCATTTACGAGCTCAGCCTGCAGAAGACCTACCCGCCGATCCTGCTTTTTGAGGACATCAAGGGATATTCCAAGAATTTTCGCGTCGCCACTAATGTGCGTACTTCTCCACTGCTGGTCGGAAATCTCGATATCGAAGCTGTCAAGGACTTGCGGCGCCAGCGGCAGCGCGGCCTCAAGAACAGCATTCCGCCGCAGCAGGTGAATACCGGGCCCGTCCTGAGCAATGTTCAACGAGACGGCGAGGTCAATGTGCTCAGCTTCCCCGCGCCGAAATGGCATCCGCTCGATGGCGGTGGCTATATCGGCACCGAATGTCTGGTGATCAACAAGGATCCTGACAGCGACTGGGTGAACGTCGGCACCTACCGGGTGATGGTTCAGGACGACAAGACCCTGAGTGTGTTCATCGAGCCGGGCAAGCATGGCGACATCATCCGCCGAAAATACTGGGAGCGCGGCAAGCCTTGCCCGTTCGTGGTCTCCGTGGGGCAGGCGCCGGTGCTTGGCAACGTCGCGGGGTCGCCCTCTGGGCAAGGCGTTTCGGAACTGGCCCAGGCCGGCGGCCGCATTGGCGAGGCTATCCGCGTCGTGCATGGGGAGACCACCGGACTTCCGTTTCCCGCGGATGCCGAACTGGTGTTCGAAGGCCTTATGCACTCGCCCGAAGTCGAAACCCGGCCGGAGGGACCGTTTGCGGAATGGACGGGGTATTATGCTTCTGATACCCGCCCTGAGCCGGTGATGAAGGTTTCCCGGGTTTATCACCGCAACGACCTGATAATATTGGGTCAGCCGCCGGCCAAACCGACCTATCCCGGCCGGCAGTTCAACATCATCAGCATTGCGGCCCTGTGGGATGCGCTGGAAGCTGCGGGCGTTCCGGACATCAAGGCCGTGTGGAAATTGCGCGGCGGCGGCACGCGCTTCATCAACGTGATCTCGATCCGGCAGGCTTTTCCCGGCCACGCGAAGTTCGCTGGCATGGCCGCCATCGGGACCGTCGGCGCCTTCATGGGCCGGATCAATATCGTGGTCGACGAAGACATCGATATCACCGATACGGCAGAAGTCATGTGGGCACTAGCCACGCGCTGGGATCCGCGTACCCAGACAGACATCATCGACAATTGCTGGACCGGTAACCTTGATCCCACGCTTTCGCCCGAGAAGCGCGAGAGCGGCGATCTCACCAACAGCCGCATCGTGATCTACGCCGTTCGCCCTTTCCACTGGAAGGAGGAATACCCGAAGGTTAACCAGTTCGGCGCGCAAGAGCTCGAGAAGGTGCGCAAGAAATGGGAGAACGATCTGCCATTTCTAAAAATCTGAACAGCCGTGTGGATGTGGTTGTGCGCGCAAGCGCGCCACCGACACCGCCGAGGAATAAGGGAGGAGTACTCCAATGAAAAGGTTAGGGATCTATTTGTTGGCTCTTGTGCTTGGCGCGTCGGGCGCTGCGGCGCAGGACGCGTCCTTTTTCCAAGGCAAGACCGTCACGATGATCATCGGCTTTGCCCCTGGAGGCGGAACGGACGCGTATGGCCGCTTGGTGGCTCAGTTCATGGAAAAATATCTCCCCGGCTCACCCTCTGTCGTACCGCGCAATGTCCCGGGAGCGGATGGCGTTACAGCCATGAACTTCATCGTGCAACAAGTCGCATCTGACGGCCTGACCTTAACCACGACGGCCAACACCACCGCTGATCCGCTTAACTTCCGCAAGCCCCAAGCGCAATATCGGCCGACCGACTTTGCCGTTGTCGGCGGGGCTGGTCGCGGCGGCGAGGTCCTGCTGATTAACAAAGATGCCGAGAAGCGCCTGTATGACAAGAATGCCGCCCCCGTGGTGATGGGATCGCTCGGCGGGATTCCGCGCTCGGGCATGCAGATGACCGCCTGGGGCGTCGAGTTTCTGGATTGGAATGCCAAATGGGTTATCGGTTATCGCGGGACGAACGAGCTGGTAATCGCGCTCGAACGCGGCGAGGTCGACATGACGTCGACGGGGAATCTCTTTCTAATTCAGCGTCTGATCGGCACCGGGAATTTCAAAATTCTTGTTCAGAGCGGCACGTTGAAAAACGGCGTCTTCGTCGGCCGTCCCGATTTCGGTGACGCACCGGTGCTCGCCAAGGCGCTGGAGGGAAAGCTCAAGGATCCGCTAGCCGCCAAAGCCTTCGAATACTGGAGCAGTGTTTCCGCGACTGACAAGTGGGTGGCGCTTCCGCCCAAGACGCCCAAGGGGATGACCGACGTTTATCGGCAGGCCTATGAGAAACTGGTGCAAGACGGGGAGTTTCTCGAGCGCGCCAAGAAGATCAGCGACGATTTCGTGCCGATGGCGGCTCCGGAAGTGGAGACGCTGATCAACAAGCTGAGCAGCCTTCCTCCCGAGGCGACCGAATATATGACAGTCATTCTGCGCAAGCAGGGGTTGAATGTGCAGTGAGGCTCAGATCGTCTCTCGTTTGATCAGAACGGGAATCCCGCCAACGCGGTGTCCACGGATCCTACGCTGCTGACGCCCATCAAGCATCGCGGAAAGTTCAAGGTTAAGGGCTCGTGCCCGCCAAGGGCGCGCTGCTGGTGATGAGGAGATGCGAGTACTTGGGTACCCGCTGGCGAGCCGTGACACGGAGGATTGACACGCAATCTGTACGCGAGAACGCGCATTATAATCGATGGGTTTGCGCTCAAAAAAGGGAGTTCCTCGTACCTCCGCAATTTAGCTTCCGGCCGAGTTCACGCACGAGGTTTGGGCTGTGAAAATAAAACCGTCGGGTGCACTCCGTCCACGCTCGGCTTGGGTTGAACTCAAGCTCGTTCCAACCTGGTAATGTCTCGCTCAAAACTGCAAGTGAGCTGTCAACGTCCTCGTGGCGAATACTCGCACACGAACGTCATCACCACCGACCTCACGCAATCGGTGATTGTTCCGCTGAAAACATCGGCGATCTGGGTGGTCGTTAGGTTTTCACTTTCGCCGGTCGGGGGCGCCGTTGGGCCCCGGCTGTTTCACCAGGCGACATCGGCCTAGCCCAAAAACATCCGCTGGGGTGCTCACTCACTTTTTCGGGACACCGCCAACTTGTATTTCTCCACGATGTCGGGCGGAGTGGCAACTAGGTTCTTCACCAGAGCCTGCAGTTTATCGCCCGGCAGAGGACTGATCTCCAGTTGCGCCTTTTCCGCATCGGCGAGGAATTCCGGGTCCTTCACCACGTCCATTAGCGCCTTGCGCAGCAACACCACGCGGTCGGCCGGTGTACCGGGCGGCGCGAATAGTGGCCGGCCGATGGTTTCTGTCGCCACGATCAGGGAGACGATCTTTTTCTGTTCGTCGGTTTTGGCGAATTCCATCAGCGTCGGCGTATCCGGCATTAGGGGATCGCGCGTCTCCGTCATCTGGAAGATGAAGTTGAGTTTCTTGTCGCGGACCCAATCAGGGTTCTGAAAGCGATAGGCTACGAACGTGTTGGCACCCCGGCCCTCCACCTCGCCGCGCTCCATAGCGATATTGATCTCGGCGCCACCCTTGTATCCCGTGATGACTTTGAACTTCGTGCCGAACAGGTTGTTGGCAAGCAACGGGTACATTTCCATGGTGGTGCCCGGCGTCGTAGCGCCGATCAACGTCTCTTTCTTCTGCGCGTCCTTGAGCGTCTTCACCCCCGAGGTATGCCACGTGGCGAGCACGTTGGCGGGGCTGGACACCGCGCCGATCCAGTTGAATTCGGCCACGTTGAACTTGGTGTTCTGCGGATCAAGCACCTGCTGGAGCGGCAGGGTGTTGAGGGGTGCCCCCAGGGTGGTACCGTCCTTCGGCGCAGTCTCGTAAATGGAAACCGCCATGTTGGCGCTATTGGCGCCCGGCATATTTTTCACCACCGCGGTCGGATTACCCGGAATGTGCTTGCCAATGTGGCGCGCCACTTGGCGAGCGTAGAGATCGTAGCTGCCACCGGCCGCTGAACCGACGATGATGGAGATGGTCTTACCGCTGTAGAAATCTTGCGCCGCGGCTGACTGGGTGAGAAATGCGGCAACGCCGATGATGATCACGAGAGCGAGGTTGTTGCGAAGCGGCATCGGCTACTCCTGCGATCTCATCCGTGAAAATCTGGCTGTGCATAGCAGGCGGGCTTAGGGTAAAGCAAGCGCGCGGTTCAAGTAAACCGCAGTTAAGTACGTTGGAAACGGCGGTGAGAAGCTGCTGGCCGTTGTGGCTTCGCCAGAAAAACATCGGATCAACAAAGAGGGCGAGCATTCCGTCCACCAGGGCCGCGATCGGGCGTAGCACCTGCTTCTTGCCATCATAAACGCGGCTATTTTGCTGGATCAGATAAGGTCGGGTGTTGCGCGCGGCCGCAAGCCGCTTCGGGTCATTGTAGATACGGCGGTTGCGGCTATTGACGTCGTTCCACTCGACGTGGTTCGGGCGCTGCGGCTGCGAATGATGCGGGCGGTGCACCGGCAGGTACCCGTTGCGGTCAATCGCTACGCACAAAACTATGCGCTTGTCAGCCTCTGTACGCGGATAAAGGAT